>JABFGF010000005.1:300000-399058 GCA_013112635.1 Calditrichota bacterium
GCAAACTTTACTTTTATCCCGGATTCAACCATTAAACCCCCTGATGGATCTAAAGTGGTGTTTGGCCCAAACCCGGCAAAGGTGGAAATTGGGGTTAGTTATTTTTACGCGGTGCCGGCCAATGCTAAAATATCTATTTTTGATTTGAACCAACATCCCGTGCAAACCCTGAAAAATGAAAGCTCAGAAAAAATAACCCTTCCCTGGGATTTGCGTGATAAAAATGATAAACCGTTAAGCAGCGGAATTTATTACTTTGTGGTTGTCTCTGACGATAAAAAACAGGTTGGTAAAATAGCGGTTGTTCGATGATAAAAAGATTTTCAACTACTTTTTTTTTAATTATAAGTATTAGTCAGGCAATTTTTGCCCAGAGCCAGAATTGGGTAAAAGAAAGTATTGACCTTACCATAAACACCAAATTCAGCCAGGCAGAAACCTTGCTAACCAACCGCATTCAAAATGGTGATTCCTCGCTTGCTGTGCATTTTTACTATGCTTCAGTTCTCAACTCCAAAATGACCCATTTTGAAAACACCGAAGAAAACCAATCCTTTTACGATGCCCTACAATTTGTGATAAACAAAGGTGAAGCCAAACTTGAGCGCAAAGATTTACAAGAAAAGCAAAAAGCCAAAACAGAATTTTATGTTGGTAGCGCTTATGGCTATCTGGCTTTTTACCAGGGACAAATTGGTGAATGGTTAAGCGCAGTAAAAAACGGCAGCCGCTCGGCCGATTATCTGGAGCAGGCCATAGAAACCGATAGCACAATTTGGGATGCATATCTTGGTTTGGGTGCCTACAAATATTGGCTCAGCACAAAAATAGACTGGATCCCGTTTATCCCTGATCAAAGGGAAGAGGGCATTGCTTTGATCCGTAAAACCATTGAGCATGACTCGTACAGTAAATATTTAGCGATGCACCAGCTCATTTATATTCTGCTGGATTTTGGGGAATTCGATCAGGCTGAGGAACTGACGATTAATATTATCGAGGAATATCCGCAAAGTGTTTTTATGCGCTGGGCACACTCCCATGTTTTTATGAAGAAAAAAGATTTTCCCAAGGCAATTGCATCTTATAAAGCTTTGTTGGAATTAATTGACTTCGATCCGCAAGCCAATCCAAACCATAAAATTACTTGCTTGGGCAGATTGGCAGATATGTATTCCCGGGCAGATAGTTGTGACCAGGCAATCAAGGTTGTGCAAGACTTGAATTCAACTAACAATAACAAATTGGTTGATCAAAATGAAGAAGTGCAGAGACTTTTAAGAGAAGTCTCTGAGCGCTGCGGGGAAAAGGATTTGAATAATTAAAGACTGAAAGATTGAAATAATCTGAATATTAGTCAAAAGAAAGAATCTTCCAGATTATGATTCTTACAATCTTAAAGTCCAGCATCTTAGACTCAATAAATCATCTTGCTTTAAAAGATCGATCATTTTAAATTGCCCATCTCAATTTTTTAGGGTGCTTTAAAAAACCAGCGATAAAAAGAACGGCATCGTAAAAAAATCATCAAATTCAGATTAAAAAAAGTGAATATCAGAAAAGTATGGGCAAAATAATTGCTATTACAAATCAAAAGGGCGGTGTAGGAAAAACGACTACGGCTATTAATCTGGCCAGTTGTATTGCCATCGCAGAACGCTCCACCTTATTAATCGATATGGATCCGCAGGCAAATGCAACAAGCGGGGTCGGTGTAAATCCTGAAGACAATGAAGTCACATCTTACGAAGTTTTGGTTGGTGATCAGGATGCCTCAAATGCGACAATGAAAACGGTCGTTCCAAACCTGGATTTAATTCCATCGCATATTCGTCTTGTTGGTGCCGAGGTAGAGCTTGTATCTAAATCCGGAAGGGAATACAAATTGAAACATTCCCTGGCCGAGTTAAAAGAAAAATATGATTATATTTTTATTGATTGCCCGCCATCTCTTAGTTTATTGACATTAAATGCACTTACAGCAGCGGATTCTGTTTTGATTCCCATTCAATGTGAATATTACGCCTTGGAGGGTCTTTCTCAATTGCTGAATACTGTACATCTTGTGCAAAAAAACCTAAATAAATCGCTGCAAATTGAGGGTGTTGTTTTAACGATGTACGACAACCGTTTAAATTTATGTAACCAGGTTGCCCACGAAGTACGCGACTATTTTAAAGAAAAGGTGTATAAAACTGCCATTAGCAGAAATGTGCGTCTTGGAGAAGCACCAAGTTTTGGTAAGCCGGTTATAATGTACGATGCTGTCTGTATTGGAAGTCAGAATTATATGAATCTTGCAGAGGAAGTCCTTGGTGAAAAAAACAAATAGGCTCGGCCGCGGATTAAACGCGCTTATCCCCGATACAAAATCTGCACCAATTAGCGAAGATGCAACCCTTCTGGAAATAGAGGTTTTGCTAATCCGCCCAAATCCATATCAACCACGTTTGGAGTTTGATCCTGTTGCTTTACAGGAATTAAAATCTTCCATCGAAGAAAATGGTGTTATTCAGCCAATTACAGTGCGCCGGGTTGATGACCATTATGAGTTGATATCTGGTGAAAGACGTTTACGTGCTGTCACAGAAATCGGGTTGGATAAAGTTCCTTGTTATATCCGCCAAATTGAAACCAAAGAAGAAATGCTTGAGCTGGCCATTATTGAAAATGTTCAGCGCGAACGTTTAAATCCTATCGAGCAGGCACAGGCTTATCAAAGATTGATAGATGAATGTAAATTAACTCAGGATGAAGTTGCTCAAAAAATTGGCAAGGAGCGGAGTACAATTACAAATATCATCCGCCTGTTAAAACTGCCTTCATTAATCCAGGATAGTGTTCGTAAAAGTGAAATAAGTATGGGGCATGCACGCAGCTTGCTGGCCATTACAAATGAAAAAAATCAAAAGTCAGTCTGGAAACAAATTGTAAAAGACGGCCTTTCTGTACGCAAAGTAGAAAGCCTTGTTAAAGAAGCAAACGAAAAATCTAAAACAAAGCCTAAAAAGAAAGAAGCACCTCGTCGTAGCATATTTCTGCAGAAAGTTGAAGATAATTTGCGTGATTCTTTGGGAACAAAAGTAAATATTCGTCCTAAAAAGGAAGGCGGCACTATTGAGGTTGACTTTTATTCTCCGGAAGACCTGAGTCGCTTGGTGGAATTATTTGATCAAATCCAGGATAAGTAGTTTAGAAAATGTCACGTTCAAAAAGAAAAATCAAAACATATTCATTCCTCATAATCCCCGATAGCAAAGACAATCCTAAAAATTTCACATTAAGTGCTTTTGCTGTACGATCATTATTAATATCAGCAGTTGTAGTTTTGGTATTGATTGTTTTAGGTGCCGCAAGCTATTGGAGTGTGGCGAACATTGCCTTGGATTATGTAAGACTTAAAGAAGAAAATTTTGAGTTGCGTACAAGTTTGCAAAGTGTTGAGGGTATGCAGAGCGACCTTTCAAAAATGCGTAAAATGAATGATGATATCCGCAACACACTAACCGGCTATGTCCAAATCGAAAAAGTTTCTGCTGAAGACGACACGTCGCTGACAGACTTGGATTTTGACAACCTAAAGCCGGAAAAAAAGCGGACAATTTTTAATTTTATCCCTTCTATAATGCCGGTTAATGGTTTTATAACGCGTGGTTATCAAGTTAAAGATTTAGTCGTCGATCCGCATTATGGGCTTGATATTGCAGCTTCAAAAGGGACAGCCATTAAAGCGACAGCCGATGGCACAGTTATCTTTTCCGGATGGACATTAAAGTCTGGATATATTTTAATAATTAAACACAAGTATGGATATACATCTTTGTACAAACATAATCAACGAAACCTGGTCTCAATTCTGGAAAAGGTGACCAAAGGGCAGGTAATCGCTCTTGTTGGTGATACAGGAGAGATCAGCAGTGGGGCGCATGTTCATTTTGAAGTATGGAACAACGACCAGCCGATTGATCCGATGATGTATGTAAGCGCATTAGAACGTAATAAAAATTGAAAGGAATTTTCAGTGGCATTAAAAAATAACTCAGGGGCCCAATCTGCAGAATTAAATTTTATTGGAAAAGGGACTCATATCGAAGGCAATATAAAAACAGAAAGCAGTATTCATGTAGCCGGTACGATAAAGGGTAAATTAATTTGTAAACATACCGTTACAGTTAGTGAAAACGGCCAGGTTGAAGGTGATATAGAAGCGGTGAATGCGGTAATTGGTGGCCGGGTAAAAGGAAAAGTAAACGTAAATGAGAAAATTGTTCTGGAACCTAAATCAAGCCTTGTTGGTGAATTAAAGGCAAAAAAACTAATTATTGATGAAGGTGCGGTTTTTGATGGAACAGCTGACATGGGAATTACAAACTCTTCCATACCAAAAAATACAATTTCTCAAGTAGAAAAAGGCAACGTGTAGTTTGGTGTCTTTTGTAAAAAAGAAGAAAGATAACCAAAAAGAAATTAATTCGGCTTACTCCAAAGCGGGCCCTTATTTAAATATTACTTATTTTTTTATAAGTGCAATGATCATATTTGGATTTGTTGGTTATAAAATAGATCAGGCTTATGGTTTCAATTTTTTATTTCTATTGATTGGATTGTTTGTCGGGTTATCTTTGGGTTTTTATAAGCTATACATCGTTATCACACATATAGAAAAAGATCCTGATTGATGTTAAAAGAGTTATTTAAATATATTTCAGGAATTTTAGTGATTTATACTGGTGTCGTAATATTAATCTATTTTAATAGTAAAATAGAAACGGCCGAAATTTTAGGATTTGTACTTGCAGGGGTACTTTGCACAATAAATGTGTTCATTACCCTTTTTTTTATTAAAAAAATTCTAAAGAAACCGGACATTGAGTTCGTAAAGGGATATATCAGGTCAACACTAATTAGATTATTTTTTTTGCTCGCAATTTTTTTCACAATTGTGATGAAAATGCCTGTAAATCATTTTGTTTTTAGCGTTGCCTTCTTTATATTATATTTTCTATTTCAAACAGTAGAAATATACATTTTACATACTTTTAAACAGTCAGGCTAAATTTAAAAATGACCGAAGTTACAACAACAAGCGCCGTCTCAGATTCTGTTGCAACAGTTCCTAAAGCTGCTGAATCGGGAAATATAGGCCAGTGGATCATTGACCATATTTCTAATAGTACGGAATGGCACTTACCTTTTGGGATACATATTCATTTGCCGCAATTTGAGCCAGTTCAAATTGGTGGAGTTTCACTGGATTTTTCTATTACAAACCATGTTGTAATGATTTGGATTGCAGCGATAATTCTGCTGATTATGTTCCGGTCAGTAAAACGGGACAAACAAGTTCAGTCCGGATTTGGAATGTTTTTGGAAATGATCGTTGTTTTTGTACGCGACGAAATTGCAATTTCCAACATGGGTGAAAAACATGGTAAAAAATTCACACCACTATTAGTAACCTTTTTTATGTTTATCTGGGTTGCCAACCTGATGGGATTAATTCCGCTTTTTTCAACATCTACAGCTAATATCAGTGTAACAGCTTCTCTGGCATTGGTAACATTTTTATCAACTCAAATTTTTGGTGTAAAAGAAAACGGGTTAATCGGATATTATAAAGGACTTGTTCCTCATGGTGTTCCTGGTTATTTGTGGCCGTTAATGTTTGTTGTAGAGTTGGTCGGTTTAATTGCAAAACATGTTGCCTTGATGATTCGTCTGTTTGCAAATATGACTGCCGGGCACATTGTATTGTTTGCATTAATTGGTTTGGTGGTTGTATTTAAAACATTATTTGCTTCACCAATATCAATTGCTTTTGGATTGTTTGTTTTCTTTTTGGAATTATTAGTAGCAACAATTCAGGCATATATTTTTACACTTCTTTCGGCATTGTTTATTGGAATGAGTGTAAATCCGGATCATTAAAACGAAATTTAAAGTTAAAAATAAAAATATAAAATACACTTACATATAATATTTTAGGAGGAGTTTAAAAATGGGTGAATGGTCATTAGCATTAGCATATTTAGCAGCTGGCCTTGGCGCAGGTTTAACTACAATTGGCGCTGGTATGGGTATCGGAAGATTAGCCGCATCAGCAATGGACGGAACAGCACGTCAGCCGGAAGCTGGAAACGCCATTCGTATTACAATGATTATTGCTGCGGCGATGATTGAGGGTGTTGCACTTTTTGGTATTGTAATTGCGTTCTTTTTGGTTAACAAAGGTTAGGAAACTTAAAAATGCTAGAACTAAATCCTGGGATGATGATCTGGGTATGGGTTACATTTTTCATACTACTGGTCATTTTATATAAAACAGCCCTGAAGCCATTGTTAAGCTCTCTTACCGAAAGGGAAGAGGGGATTCGCAATGATATTGATGAGGCAAAAAAGCAGCGTGAAGAAGCCGAAGAACTATTAAGTAAGCATAAAAAAATGATAGCAGAAGCTGATGCACAAGCACAGTCGGTCTTAAGAGAAGCACAAGATATTGCACAAAAGACCCGTTCTGAGATTTTGGATAAAGCACGTGAAGATGCTACAAAAGAAGTAGAAAAGGCTAAACAGGAGATTGAGAAGCAACGTGATGATGCTATCAAATCCCTTAAAGCTGAAGTTGTAGATTTGGCAATTGGTGCAGCTGAGAAAATATTAACCCAGGCTATAGATAAAGAAACGAACAAAAAAGTGGTTGATGATTATATCTCTTCTATGCCAAAATCGTTAAAGAATTAGCAGGAGTTTACTTGAGCAGAATATCAATTCGCTACGCAAAAGCATTGTTTTCGCTGGCGCAAGATGAAAAGAAACTAGACACAGTTGCTAATGATTTAGCTGAGTTAAAAGAACTATTTAATTCGAATGTTCAATTTAAAACATTTGTATTAAACCCGTTGCTAAGTGGAACTAAGAAGACAGAAGTATTCAAAAATTTATTTTCAGGAAAACTTGATCCATTGACAATGAATTTTCTGTTCTTGTTAAGCTCAAAAAAACGGGTTGATGTTTTAGATCAAATCCTTTTAAAGTTTGATGAGCTTCTTCTAAGTCATAAAAATCAAATCGTTGCAGAAGTTACAAGTCCGATCAGTCTGGACGATGGACAATTAGACAGCATAAAATCAAACATTGAGAATATAACACAAAAGTCTGTTCTTATTGAAGCAAAGGAAGATAGTTCTTTGATTGGTGGATTTACTGTGAAGATTGAAGATGTAATTATTGACAACAGTGTTCGTTATCAATTGTCAAAATTAAAAGAAAAACTGATTTCATAAAGTTTTAAATAAGAGGTTGAATAAATGAGCAATGCAGTTAGACCAGATGAAGTCTCTGCAATTCTGAAAAAACAGTTAAAAGACTTTCAGACAGAATCAGATGTTTATGAAGTTGGTACTGTTCTTCAGGTTGGTGACGGGATTGCCCGTGTGTATGGCCTGGAAAAAGCCATGGCCGGCGAACTGATTGAGTTCCCTAATGATGTGATGGGAATGGTTTTTAACCTTGAAGAGGACAATGTTGGTATTATTCTTTTTGGCGAAGATACTTTGATCAAAGAAGGTGATACTGTCAAACGTACCAACAAGGTTGTTCAGGTTCCTGTAGGGGAAGAAATGTTGGGCCGGGTTGTTAATCCACTAGGAATTCCGTTGGATGGCAAAGGCGAAATCAAAACAGATAAATTTATTTTAGTTGAGCGCAAAGCGGAAGGCGTAATTCAACGTCAACCCGTAAAAGAGCCATTGGCAACAGGGTTAAAAGCTATTGACTCGATGATTCCGATTGGCCGTGGCCAACGAGAGTTGATTATCGGTGACCGTCAGACAGGTAAAACAGCCGTTGCTATCGATACAATTATTAACCAAAAAGGTACAGACGTATTTTGCGTTTACGTAGCTATTGGTCAAAAAGCATCTACGGTTGCCCGAGTTGTTAAAACACTTGAAGATGAAGGTGCTATGGAGTACACGATTGTTGTTACTGCAAATGCAAATGATCCTGCACCTCTTCAGTTTATATCTCCATACGCAGGTGTTGCAATGGGTGAATATTTCCGTGATAATGGAAAACATGCACTTGTTGTATATGACGATTTATCAAAACATGCGTGGGCATATAGACAGGTTTCCTTGCTTTTACGTCGTCCTCCGGGCCGTGAAGCTTATCCTGGTGATGTGTTTTATGTTCACTCCCGTTTGCTGGAACGTGCAGCAAAATTAAGTGATGACCTTGGTGGAGGATCACTGACAGCATTGCCTATTATTGAAACACAGGCTGGTGATGTTTCCGCTTATATTCCAACAAATGTTATTTCCATTACTGATGGTCAGATATTTCTTGAATCAAATTTATTCTTTTCTGGCGTAAGACCAGCGATTAATGTCGGTATATCTGTTTCACGTGTTGGTGGTAGTGCACAAATCAAAGCTATGAAACAGGTTGCCGGAAGTTTACGTTTGGAACTTGCCCAGTACAGAGAATTAGAAGCTTTTGCAAAATTCGGTTCAGATCTTGATGCAGCGACACAACAACAGTTGCGTCGTGGTGAACGGCTTGTTGAAATATTGAAACAAGGTCAGTATCAACCATTACCATTTGAAAAACAGATTGCAATAATTTTTGCAGCTACAAATGGATTTATCGATCAGTTACCTGTTTCTGTAATAAAGCGTTTTGAAGAAGAGTTCATTAATCATTTGGAACTAAAATATCCGAACGTTTTGAAAGAAATTGCAGAAAAATCCAAGATTAGTGAAGAGCTTGAAAATACAATGAAAGATATTTTATCTAAATTTGTTGAAGCTTTCAGGTATGAGGGAGATTGATGGCAACCCTTCGAGAAATAAGGCAGCGAATTGCAAGTGTTAAAAGTACTCAGCAAATAACCAAAGCCATGAAGATGGTTGCTGCGGCAAAATTGCGGCGGGCTCAGGAAAATATTGTAGCTATCAGGCCATATGCATATGATCTGAGAGATCTAATCGCACACCTTTCTCAAATTGATCAATCTGAAGTAAATTTAGATCTTATGATCAAAAGACCGGTGGAAAAGGTTTTAATTGTTGCTGTTGCGGCGGATAGAGGGCTGTGCGGTGGATTTAACAGTAATATTGTTCGCAGTGTTTTAGAACGAATTGCGCAGTATAAAGACACTGAGTATGAACTGTATACCATTGGCCGAAAAAACAGTGAATTTTTTGGGAAACGTGATTATCCGATTTTTTCTGCAAAACAAAACTTCTTCAATCATTTATCATTTGAAGATGCACTGGAAATTTCTAGAACCTTGATATCAGCTTATACATCCGAAAAATTTGACAGAATTGAAATTGTGTATAATGAGTTTAAATCTGCGATTCAGCAAAACCTTATTACTGAGACGTTTTTACCGTTTACTGTAGATGAATCGAATAATGAAGAATACCACGCGGTAGATTATATCTACGAACCTGATGTGAAATCGATTCTTAGTACAGTAATACCAAAGCATTTAAATGTGCAGATCTGGCGAATTTTGCTTGAAAGTAATGCAGCTGAACAAGGTGCACGCATGACAGCAATGGACAGCGCAACAGAAAATGCAGAAGAAATAAAATCAAAATTAACCTTGCACTATAACAGAGCAAGACAGGCAGCCATTACAACAGAATTGAATGAAATTGTTGGTGGCGCCGAAGCACTTAAAGAATCATAAACGAGGGCTTTTTTTCAATGAATAAAGGAAAAATTAGTCAGGTAATTGGTCCTGTTTTGGACCTTGAATTTGATGAAGGTAAACTGCCGGCTATTTATAATGCAGTAGAAATAAAACTGGCAGATGGCAAAAAACTAGTTGCAGAAGTGCAGCAGCATCTTGGTGAAAATATTGTACGTTCTGTGGCAATGGACTCAACAGATGGCCTTGTAAGAGGAATGGAAGCTTTAGATACAGGTGCTCCTATTACAGTTCCTGTAGGGCCAGGCTCTTTGGGGCGATTAATAAATGTAATTGGTGAAGGAATTGATGGATTAGGGGAAATTAAAAATGAAGTAAAATATCCAATACATAGACCGGCTCCTAAATTGGAAGATTTGAGTACAAGTGCAGAAATCCTTGAAACGGGAATTAAGGTAATTGACCTTCTTGAACCTTATACAAAGGGTGGAAAAACTGGATTGTTTGGTGGTGCAGGTGTTGGTAAAACTGTTTTAATTCAGGAACTAATTCGTAATATTGCTACCGAACATGGCGGCTATTCTGTTTTTGCCGGTGTTGGTGAAAGAACAAGGGAAGGAAATGACCTTTGGCTTGAAATGAAAGAATCTGGTGTTATTGATAAAACAGCACTGGTTTTTGGCCAGATGAATGAACCTCCCGGAGCGCGCCAACGTGTTGCATTGACAGGTTTGACACAAGCTGAATATTTCCGCGATGAAGAGGGCAAAGACGTGCTTCTTTTTGTTGATAACATTTTCCGTTTTACGCAAGCTGGATCTGAGGTATCTGCGCTGTTGGGCCGTATGCCATCTGCTGTTGGGTATCAGCCAAACCTTGCAACGGAAATGGGAGCCCTTCAAGAAAGGATTACTTCTACTAAAAAAGGTTCAGTTACTTCTGTACAGGCAATTTATGTACCTGCCGATGATTTAACAGATCCTGCCCCGGCAACAACTTTCTCTCACCTGGATGCAACAACAGTTTTATCTAGGCAAATATCTGAACTTGGAATTTATCCAGCTGTGGATCCGTTAGATTCTACTTCGCGAATTCTTGATCCTCGTGTTGTGGGTGAAGAACACTATTCTGTTGCTAAAAGTGTTCAGGAAATCCTTCAAAAATACAAAGACTTGCAGGATATAATTGCAATTTTAGGTATGGATGAGCTGAGTGATGAAGATAAAAATGTAGTAGCACGTGCACGTAAGGTACAAAAATATTTATCACAGCCATTCTTTGTTGCAGAACAGTTTACAGGTACTCCTGGGAAATATGTTCGCTTAGAAGATTCAGTAAAAGGATTTAAGGGTATTGTTGAAGGTGAATACGATCATATACCTGAACAAGCCTTTTATATGGTAGGTGGAATTGATGAAGTTCTTGAGCGTGCTAAAGATTTATAATTATTAATTTTAAGAAAAAAAATAAATATGATAAAAGATGATGTTTTGCATCATCTTTTTATTTAAGTTTCGATTTAAGCAGTCGAAACAAAAGGGAGCTATAAATGAGCGAAAATCTTCATTTGGAGATTGTTACTCCTTTTGGAAAGACTTTTTCTGAAGAAGTTTTAAGTTGTGTTGTTCCCGGTGTAAGAGGTCAATTTCAAATTCTAACGAATCATGCACCGGTAATTTCTAATATCACCGTCGGAGCAATTAAAATACGGACTAACTCGAAAGAGAGTGTTTACATTGCAACAAGTGGTGGGTTTTGTGAAGTTCGCAATAATGAAATAAAAGTTATTGTTGAATCTGCCGAAAAATCAGATGAAATCGATGTCAGCAGAGCATTAAAATCAAAAGAAAGAGCAGAGGAGAGGTTAAAAACTAAATCAGAAAATATTGATGATATTCGTGCAAAGTTAGCGTTAAGCCGGGCAATTAACCGGATTCATGTCACTGACTACACTTCTTAATTTGCTTCTGATTTTTTTTATATTACTTTCCTCCCAAAACACATCTGACTAACAAAGTTCAATATCCTTTTGAATTTTACAAAGGGTTAAAATAAAATAAGGTGCCTGGTATGAGTTTTAAAACCCTTTCCAAGTGGTTTTCTTACCTTTTAGTTTTTATCCTCTTACAACATTCTACCTATGCCCAATCGGGTTCAATGACCGATGACCAGTTTAGTGAACATCTCAAAACATATATAAATAAGTTGTTAACGCGTTATGGTGAACAGAATATTGAAAAAGAGAGATATCTTGTTCAGCAAATACGGATGATTAATGAGGAAATTAAATCACGCGTTGGAAGTGTCTCGGACAAAAGAGCTCAATATTTTGACAAACTACAAGGAAGCTTATCTGAAATAAAAGCTTTGAAAAACCGTTTACCTGCTTCTGCGACTCAATTATACAGCTTTATTGATGACCTTGAAACAAGGATTGAATCTACAATTGATAAAGGTGTGATGGATTATAAACGTCAACGGGTGTTTGATGATGCTGTTCAATTGTTATATCTGGCTGAAGAATTGATAAAACTTGATCCTGCGATTAACTTGAGCGCAAATCCTCAAATAATTGAAGGCCTAAATAAAGCAAACCAAAAAATGGTTTCTACTTTTGGTGCTGCGACTGGTAAAACGACTTCTTCTTCAGCAGGAGCTTCTTCTATTTTTGATGTATACCATGAATGGCAAAGAACAGAGCGCATTAAATACCATTTACGTGTTACCGATATAGAGCTTATTAAAAAGAGGTTGATAAAAAAATCAACAGTTGGCGATTTAAAGCGCATGTTTGGTCGTGAATTGCAACATTCTGTTCAGGCTTTTAATTTTAGATATTTTGAATTGGCACAACTCTCTTTTGCAGAAATATTAAAGAAATATGGTCAAATCGGTGAACTGGATGATGTTCTATATTACATGGCAGAAAGTAATTACCAGCTTGGCCGTTTTAATATGGCTGAAGAACAGTTTGAAGAATTAATCAGTGATTATCCATCATCATCTTATGCACCCAAAACATATAAAAGACTTATTGAAATAACTAGTCACTTTGAAAGATATAGCGAATCTGTTGAGCATTTCCGGCAAATGCAGAATATTATTTCTTCATCGGATGCTCAATATGAAGAGGCCCTTTTACTTGCAATAAATGCTTCTTTAAATGGAAAGTTTTTTGAAGATGCTGTTTCATTGTCTTATGAAATCAATCCTCAATCTCCACTTTATGACTATGCGCGGTTTATACAATCTAAAGCATTGGCCGGGGCACAAAATTTTGAAGAAGCATATACCGTGCTTTCTTCAATCCTTGAAACTGCAAATCTTGAACCGGATTTCAGGTTTGATATACTTGCCAAGATGGGATATATCCAGTACGAGCTAGGCAACCCGCAAAAGGCAATAACTCATTATGATGAAATTGCCGGTAATTATTCTAATTACGATCGCGTATTAATGGGCTATGGTTGGGCATTTTATAAACTTGAAATTAGTAAAATGATTTCTGATCGTAACTTTAAGAATGCCAAACAGTATTTAGAATTGGTGATTTCCAATTTCCTAAATTCTGAATATAATCTTGAAGCGAGAACATTGCTTGGTTATATAAACCAACTTGAGTTCGACACAAAAGGGGCGATTGACAATTTCCGTTTTGCTTACAATGCAAAGGAAATTAAACAACATTCGGATAATCTGAATGAACAGCAATTAAAACTTGAAGATATTGTAAAGACATCCGGCCGATTAGAAAAACAAGCGCTTGAGTCAAAAAACCTTGAGGCATTTAATAGAGCTGTGACAATGCGTAAAAAAGTTGAGCAACCATTGTTCAAATTGAAATATGCAGATTTAAGTCCGGTAGGAATGGCTGCAACAAATGAGGTTGGAAGATTAAAATCTCAATTGCAGGAATTAGATCGCCTTAAACAAAAAGCTACTGAAAAGAATGATGATGTATTGGTTGAAAGAATAGAATCAATGCAGCTCAAAATTTATCGTGCAATAAATTCTTATCCTTTGGAAAGCAGTACAGTTTTAGGTTTCAACTATTTTGATGAACATCCATTGGCCAGAAAAGAAAGTGTGGTTGAATCAGAAAATAAAAAAATTGCACAAATGAGAGCAGAGTCAAGCACAGAACGCCAGGAAATTGCACGAAAGATTTCTCGTCTTGATGTACAAATTCAAAATGCAAAATCTAGAAGAGATTATAAAAAACTGGCTAACTTGGAAATAAGTAAAGACAGATTTAATGATCTTTTGAAGAAACTGGATTATCTGGATACCTGGGTTTTTTCAATGAAAATGAACCAGACAAATATAAACCTGGGTAGATGGAGCGATTATGGTGCCTTTGGTCTTGCAAATGTTAATTTTGCAATCCGTAGCCAGCAAAAAGAACAAATAGGCCAAATGCGTGAACAAATCCAAAAAATCAATGATTTGCTGATGAAGCGCAAACAAAATGTGGTTCACAAAATTCGCCAGATACAAAATGAAATAACGTTGATGACCAGAAGGGTTAGGCGTCAGGAACGAATCCGTGAGAGGGAAGAATTGAACCGACAATTTGAAGAAAGCTATTTTGATACTCATGAAACGGAAACAAATGAAACTGATGACGTAAACAATACAGATAATACCATCCCGCCAAGTTTTGAAGAAGATGAATCGGATCAATAAAAATTTTATACATGAGAATTTTTGGAATAATAGCATGAAAAGTAAAAAAGCAGTAAAAAATTATTTAGTATTGATCTTAGTAATTTTAGGTTTTCTGTTTATTGGCCAACCGTTACTTGCACAAAATGCAGCTTTGGCAAACAGAGACTCGTTATTTGAGAAGATTTCTATTGACGAGTTAATGGAAATAAAGAAATTCTATGACAGAAAAGCTGAAAAGCTTCACAAGGAAGAAGAGAAATCTTTGGTTGAAGGGAAAAAACTTGGAGAAGGTTTCCTATCTGATAATGCTCTGAAGATTAAAGACCGGGATAAAATTTATATTCGGATTTCAGAATATTACATTGAAGAGGCTGACCGTGAATACGACCAGGCAAATGAAAAGTTTGATGAGTTATTTGATGTTTATGAGGTTGAATACGAAAAATTTACAAATGGTGAGATTCCAACCGAACCAGAACTTCCCGAAGCTCCAGTAAAAGACTATACCAAAGCAATTCAGGTTTATGAAAAACTATTAGATGAATATCCGGCGAGTGACTTTGCGGATGACGCTTTGTACAGCGTTGCCTGGCTAAAAAACAAAATGGATGAAGGTCCTCAAAGCCGAAGATTATTTCAGGAAGTAATAGACAAATATCCTGATAGCCCTTTTGCTCCTGAGTCATATATTCAATTGGCAGAATATTACTTTAAACCCAGAGAAGACAAAAATGATGATGAACAGTCGATTCTGGAATTAAGAAAAGCGATTCAGCTTTATAAAAAAGTTCTGCGATACAAAAACTCACGCCGCTACGATGAAGCACTGTACAAATTAGGCTGGAGTTATTACAAATTGTCATCCCATGATCCTAAGTATTATAATGATGCGATCACATATTTTGTAGCTGTTGCTGACGATATTCATCGCGCTGAAATACTGGATCCCAAGCAAGAAATAAGCAATCCCAATGTGCGAGATGAAGCGATAGAATATATCGGTATAAGTTTTACTGATGAAGCTTATACAGCAACCGGTGTTGATAAAGCCAGAAGAATGATTGAAAAATTAGGTGACAAACCTTATGGCGTTGATATTATGCGCGCTATTGGACAAACATATCAGCAAATTGATGAGCAGGAAAAGGCGATATATGCATTCAGTAACTTGCTTGATATGTACCCTGATTATAAAGAAGCACCATTAATGCAGGATTTTATCGCCAAGGCTGTTTATTCCGGTGGTGATGATATTGCTGCTTATAATGAAAGAGAGAAACTTTACAAGCTATACAATCCTCAGGCAAATTGGTATTCAAATCTGGAAAACTCAGATGACCTTGATAAAGTAACTTATCTGAATGCGGCTTATAAAAACAGTGAAGAAGCCTTCCGGACAAATCTTATTTATGATCTTGGGAAAGCCCAGGAATTGAAAGCAGATGGCCAACCTGTTGAACAACATTGGCTTAAATTTGGACAGGGTTGTAAAGATTACCTGGCTATTTTTCCAAGTGATTCAAACGCATATGATATTCACTGGAATTACGCTTTGATGTTAGATAAAGAGCTTAGCAAATTTGATGAAGCCTTTGAAGAATACTTAACTGTTAGTAATGATTATTTGGAAACACATCATCAGCACGAAGCAGCACTTTATGCCGTTGGTGTAGCTGATACAATTGTTAAAATTAAGTATGGTGGCCAAGATAGTTCTGCCATTAGCCTTGCGGATATAGCTCAGTTAAATCCAGAATCATTAACCCAGGAAGAAACAAATTTAATTCAATCGTATGATAATTATGTGCGCTTATTTCCAAATGGTGAATATACTCCAAATTTCCTGGCAAGCGCAGGCGGAATTTACTATAACCATAAGAAATTTGGTGAAGCAAAAGTTTACTTCCAAACGCTTGTACGTAGATTTCCAGGTGCCAAGGAAAAAAGCTTAGCCATGCGTTCCATAATGGATTCTTATTTTGCTTTAGGTAAATTTAAAGATAGTGAAATTATTGCGAAACGAATTTTAAGCGATGAAAATCTGCCTGAAGAACAACGTGAATTTGCAAGCAGAAGATTAGCGGAAGCAATCTTTAAAAATGCGGAATTTCTTGCAGAGCAAGGTGATTTCTTTTCTGCTGCTAATGAGTTTATTCGGCTATATAATGAAGCACCGGATGATGAAAGATATGTTGAACCAGCGCTTTGGAATGCTGGTTTAAATTTTGAAAAAGCACGCGATTGGGTTCGTTCAAATGAAACGTTTGATTTGATTGCAACAAACTTTCCAAAATCAAAATTTGCAGTAGATGCTCTTAATAAAATGGTAGATAACTATAAAGAATTAGAACAATATTCTAATGCTGCGCAAATTTCGGAACGAATTTTTACCTCCTATCCAGAATCCCCGGATATAGAATCAAAACTGTACAATAGTAGTTATTTTTACCAAAAAGCTGGTGAATGGCAAGAAGCGATTCGTGTTAACAATCTTTATATAGCCGCATATCCTGCACTGGATTATTCTGTAGACTTATTTTTTAAGAATGCAGAACTTTATCTAAAACTTGATAACCTTGCAGCAGCAAACAAAATTTATGATGAGTTTGCTCAAAAATATCCAAACGATGATCGTGTTGTAACAGCTTTTTATGAAAGAGGTAACTACTTCCTAAATAATAGCCAAACAGTGGCTGCAAAAGTTGAATACAACAAAGCAATTGCAAAAAGTGAGCAGTTTAAAAGAGAAGGAAAAGAATCAAATCCATTTATCGCTGGTGAAGCTGTCCATAAATTGGCGGATATTATCCATGATGAATTTGTTTCTGTAAAACTAACACAACCTCAGTCAAATATTGAAGCTCAAAGACAAACCCTTACAGGCCTTTTAACCGAATTAAATACAGCATATACAAAGGTTTTAGCATTTGGATCTCCAAGAAGTTTTGAAGCGACATATAATATTGCCAGAAGTTACGAAGAGTTTGCAGATATCTATGTTGAGCAGGAAATGGATCCAAATCTTGATAAGAACAAAAAGTTTGTAAAGAAAAAGCAAATTAATGAGCAATCGGCGGCGCTATACGAAAATGCTGTTGACCGCTATAAAGAAGTTGTTGACAAAATTCCTGTTATTGCAGAAAAATTAAATGTAGATATGTTTGGGACCAGGGATACAACTTTGGCTACGAATGACAGTTTGGCTGCCCGTGAAGTTGAAGCAGATTCAACTAAAGATCTTGCTGTAAAATGGTATGGAAAAGCAAAAGACAAAATTTCAAAATTATTATATGCACAGGCAAGCCTGACATCTGAAAATGTTGAAAATGCTTTAAATATTGAACCGCCTGCGGGAAGTAATTTATTGTCAGCTATTTTATATCAAAACAGTGTTTATACAAAAGTAGTTGCGCCTGCGGTGGATCAAACAATCAAAGCGCATTTACGGAATATTAATGAAGCCGGTGATTTAGGTCTTTCAAATAAGTATGTTGAAGAATCAAAAAGACAAATCTTATTGACCTCAAACATATTAGGTAATGAATATGAACAACTTGCAGTTACAGCGCTAAATCAATTTGACAAAAATTATTCCGATTACCGAGAACTTATTGAGAAAGAATTTGGTTCAAAAAATGCTCAAGGATTAGATTATTACGGTGTTGACAATGATGCTAACCAGATGATCGATGAAAGTGCAAACCTTTCTCAACTTACGATACAGGCATATTCAAATACATTGCAGCTTGCACAAGAAAATAATATTGAAAATGATATTACCCGGAGCACCCAGGAAAGGATACTTCGTTTTTCAGTAGAAATGGGTGAACGGATGAGGGTTTACAGCGATAGTGCAAATTCTGCAAGTATGGCGTACGAGACTCTATTTGATTCTACTCAGAATTACAATTATGATGACGGCCGTATCGCAACAGAAACTTACTATTTTAACCTTAGCGATAATTCTCTTGCTTTGCTGGAATCTGCTTTTGATTTAAAAGAACAATATGTCTTAAAAGGGACTTGGGCAAACAAATTAATGATGCGATTGCTTGAGCTTGATCCTGTTCGCTATTCAGAAAGTATTGAAAAAGAACGTTTTGAAATAACTTCAGACCAAAG
Organism: Calditrichota bacterium; assembly: GCA_013112635.1. Classification (NCBI taxonomy): domain Bacteria; kingdom Pseudomonadati; phylum Calditrichota; species Calditrichota bacterium. The sequence continues at coordinate 318,452 of JABFGF010000005.1, forward strand.
TTGGTTGCACTCTATAACAGATAATCCAATTGTATGGATACAAGCAGATTTTGATGACTCATCCTGGGAAACTGTTGCCGTTGTGCCAGGAACATTTAATCAATTTAGCGGACTTGGTGTGGATCCATTAGCAATTTGGGCAGCTAAAAAAGAAGCTTTGGATTTTGCTCCAGCTCCAGTAGATTCACTTGCCGATTCACTTGGAACAGCAAATCCCGCATTAGGACTTGTTGACTCAACAACCAATCTTGCAACGGATTCACTGGGTACAAGTCTGGGGCTATCTGATACAACAAGTACTGGTATGGGCATAGCCGAGACAGTTTCAACGCCTGCTGCGGATACATTAGTCTTCTTTAGAAAATCTTTTTCACTAAATGGTAAGGTAGTTGGTGGTGAAATTTATGTAAGCGCTGATGATGATTTCAGACTTTATTTGAATGGTGAATATCTTGTTGATGATGAAGCAGATGACTTTTCAATTGTTGATACATTGGACTATTATACGTTTGACCGTTTTGTAAAGAGCGGATCAAATATTATCGCCGTTGATGTACTAGATAAAGATCTTACGGGATCGGGTTTAAAATTGTATGGCTATTTTGAATTAGTTCCTTTAGATTTAAACTCTACTGCCGAAACTGAACAAGTACATTCATCAACATTTGTTGATCCGAAAACCCTTAAAGAAATCAATACACTAAGAAAAAACAGAATTCCCTTAAGAAATGAAGGAAACTAAGTGAAAAAACAAAAATTCTTTTTACTGGCATTTTTTTGCGGAATCTTTCTATTTGCATCAAACACAATTGCCCAGGTTGCTGATACTACTCAAACAGACTTTCAGGTTGCTGATGATGGCGTAGTTGAAGCTGGAGAGGCTGTTATTAAAATTGAAGTTGAAAAACCGCAAGTACAGTTATTTAGCCAAAGAATAAAACCAGAGTTTGACGAAGTTAATCTGGAAAAATCCTTTTTAAAAGAAATATTGGATGAAGGACAGACGTTAAAGGTTAAATCTGTTAAAGAAGATGACGCAGAAAAAATAGACATAAAAAAACTACTAAACAGAAATCGATAATCAAAAGTACTTTTTGTAGGAGGATTAATTCATGGGTTTATTTGTAGACCAATTTGGCAATTCATTTGGCTTAGGCCAAGACGGTTCAATGTTTATGTATTTCATAGCATTGTTTGGAGCAATTGCAGCAGCTATAGCAATTGAGCGGATTTATTATATTGTTGTTCGTTCTAATGTGAATGCTGATAAGTTTATGGCAGAAATAAGAAAACTGGTTGCTGGTGGTAACATGGAACGTGCCATTGAATTGTGTGAAAAAGGAAAACTAAAAGCTTTACCATTTGTTGTTTTACGTGGATTAAAAAGAGCAAATGAAAGCGAAACATTAGATTTCAGGGCAATTCAAAATGCAGTTGATGAAGGGACATTAGAAGTAATCCCTAAGCTAAAAGAAAGAACAAATTATCTTTCGATGCTCGCCAATGTTGCAACATTAACAGGTCTAATGGGTACGATTTATGGTCTTATTTTATCATTTGCTTCTGTTGGTAGTGAAAGTGTACCTGAATCAGAAAAATCAAAATTATTAGCCAATGGTATATCAACTGCGATGAATACAACAATTTTTGGACTGATGGTAGCTATCCCAACATTGATTATTTATACATACATCGCCAACAGAACCAGTAAAATCATTGATGAAATGGATGAGCATCTGGTTAAGTTGATCAATCTTATTACAGGCAATCGTTAATATTTATAAGGGTTAAAAAATGGCTTATAAACCATCTGCAAGGCAAAATTCCGATGAATTGGATATGGACTTGGATATCAGGCCCGTTATGAACTTAATGGTTGTGTTAATTCCTTTATTGTTGCAAGGAGCTGAATGGGTTAAACTAGGCGCTATTGAAATAAATGCTCCTCCCACAAAGTCAGTTGGAAATAACCCTGGTGAACAGCAAGATAAAAAAGAAGAAGAGAAAAAGATTGGCCTTAAGCTGGCCATTACCCAGGCAGGAATTTCAATAGCTAATGCCCAGGTTATACTTCCTTCAGAATCAGGTGAAGGCCCAACCGTTCCTGTTTTACCTGATGGTTCATACGATTATGAAACATTAAAAACCAAACTAATCGAAGTTAAAAAAGCGATTGCTGGTAAAGGATATCGGGATGAAAACCGCGCTGTAATAACTGCGGGAAATAGTGTTGAATACCAGAACCTGGTAAATGTAATTGACAATATTCAAACATATGACGATGAAGGAACAGAAAAAGCGCTGTTCCCGGAAATTAATTTTGGCAGCGTTATCCAATAGAATAGTGGAGAATTAAATGGCATTTCAACCATCTAAATCGAAAAGACACCAAAGGGAAGAATCTGGTGCGTTAAACATGAACTCCATGATGGACATGATGACGATCATTCTTCTTTTCCTTTTAAAGTCGTTTTCTGCTGAAGGGGCATTGGTTACAGCCTCGGAAGAATTAAAACTCCCGGAATCTTTTATGGGTGACAAACCCAAAAAAGAATTACAGGTATCTGTTACAAAAGATGCAATTTTAGTAAATAATAATGCATTAATGCCTGTAAGTGATGTTGATAGTGAAAGTGTTTTAATTCAACCTCTGTATACTGCATTGGCCGCGGTAGCACAGGAGCAACAGCAACTTGAAATTGATTTTGGGACAGAGTTTACTCATACGGTAATAATTCAGGGAGACCAAACTGTTCCTTTTGAGATGCTTTATAAAATTATGTTTACATGTAGTAAATCCCAATTTTATAAAATGCGGCTTCTAACGATTAAAAAAGGTTAATAACAAATATTATTAAAAAGGCATGTAAATGAAAGTCTTAAAACCAAATCCTAAAGCTCAAGGTGTTAAACGTGCCGCCGGTGGCGGAGGTTATCGAATCGTCAGCTTTCCTAAAGAGTTTGAAAGAGGGATACTTGATGGGATTGATTCCCGTTTTTACCTCATCTTACTCTCATCGCTAATTTTGGTTTATACCACGGTTATTATTCTAGCTAATACTGTGTATTCTGAAGAAGAATTAGCAAACGTTATTAAGGCAAAATATATACAGAAAGTATATGACACGACATTTGAAGAACCTGTTATTGAAGAAACAGAAGAAGAAACCTTAGCCCTTGAAGAAGAAGGTACAACTGCTGATCAAGAACCAGAGCAAGATGCCAGAGCACAGCGCGATGAAGGGAAAAGGGAAGAAGCGGCAGGACCTTCAGCAGCGGAACGAAGAGATGCGGCCAGAAGGGACGCAGCAAGAAGGGCTTCAGCACGTGATGCTATGCAACAACAAGTGGCAGGTCAAGGTGTTTTAGGTGAATTATCTGCAGGTGGTGAAGGTGGTTCAGGTGATGCTGTTTATGATGTTTTAGGAGAGTCCGGTAGTGGTGCCCTTGGCGATTTAGACCAGGTACTTAGCGGAGTTGGTGGCCTTGAATCCGCATCATCTTCCTCACGCAGATCCAGTTTAGGTGAAAGAGCAGGAAGCGGAGGACGTGCGGGAACAGCAGGAATTGATGACTTAATTGGCAGTGGTGTTGGACAAAGCGGCTCCGTATCGATTAATAGAGACGCAAGTTTTGCCATTAAAGGTGTTGAAGGTAGTATCTCAGGTAGAGGCTCAAAATCAACTGCCCGTTCTCAGGATGCTATAGGACGTGTTGTTGGCAAACATGCAGACGCTATTGAAAATTGTTATAAAAAAGAATCAAGAATAAATCCAAACTTAAAGGGAAGTGCAACCGCACAATTTACGATTTCTCCTGAAGGAAGGGTTACTAAAGTAAGGATAGTAAAATCTACCTTAAAAAGCAGAAATGTTGAGAATTGTATTACACGAAGAATCAAGAGTTGGCGATTTGCAAAAATCGACAAAAAAGACGGTGATGTACAAGCCCGATATAAATGGATTTTCAGTAATTAATCCTCTTTAAGCCTCGATTAAATCGGGGCTTTTTTTTTAGTTGAGACCTATCACTAATTTCTTTATCTTCCGCCCTCATGAAGCAATTACCTCTTAGGGAGTTTTTTTTAATATGTTAAGGACACATACCTGTGGTGAATTATCCGCAGAAAACTTAAATCAATCTGTAACGCTTAGTGGATGGGTTAAGCGACGAAGAGATCATGGCGGATTGATTTTTATAGATTTACGTGATCAATATGGAATTACACAAGTTGTATTTAATCCAAAAATTAATGGCGAAGCCTATGAAGTTGCAAAGTCAATTCGCAACGAATTTGTAATAAAAATAACCGGTATTGTAGAATCCCGCCCGCAAGATGCAGAGAACACTAATTTAACAACCGGTGATATTGAAATTGCATCGACTGATCTCGAGATTTTAAATACATCTCAAACAACACCTTTTGAAATTGATGACAATATTAATGTAAATGAAGAAATACGTCTAAAATATCGATATTTGGATTTAAGACGGGATAAACTTCATAAAGACATTCAGGTTAGAAGTAAAATTTCGTATCTCGTCAGAAATTATTTAGTAGAGAGTGGTTTTTGTGAAATAGAAACACCAATTCTAATGAAATCAACTCCAGAAGGTGCACGTGATTTCTTAGTTCCAAGTAGAAATTTTGCTGGCAAATTTTATGCTTTGCCGCAATCGCCCCAAACCTATAAACAGTTGTTGATGATTTCAGGCTTTGATAAGTATTTTCAAATTGTTAAGTGTTTTCGTGACGAAGATTTAAGAAAAGACCGTCAACCGGAATTTACCCAAATTGATATTGAACTTTCTTTTGTTGATGAAAATGATGTCATAGATGTTGCAAGTAGATTGACACAAACATTATTTAAAGAAATCCTGAATATTGATATTGAAATGCCAATAAAAAGGATGGGTTATACAGAAGCCTTTGAAACATATGGTTCGGATAAACCTGATTTAAGATTTGGTTTAAAAATTAATAGACTAAATGAAATATTCCAAAATACAGATTTTAATGCGTTTGCGAATGTTGTTGGAAATAATGGTGAGATAGCATGTCTTAAAATTGAAAATGGTCAAAGGTTTAGTCGTAAACAAATCGACAATTTAATCACGGATGCAAAAAAGTTTGGAGCAAAAGGATTAGCATTTTTCAGGTATACCGAAGGTGAAATAAGCACCGGTATTGCAAAATTTTTAAAGGATGTTGAGAAGCAAAAGCTTATTGCAAAACTCAATCTGCAAGAAGATGATTTGGTTTTAATTGTTGCTGATAATTATCAAACCACATTTGATGTTTTAGGACAGATTCGTCTGAACCTGGCTGAACAGTTGGATATGATAGATAAATCTAAATATGACCTATTATGGATAACCGATTTTCCGTTACTTGAATATGATAGTGAAGAACAACGCTATGTTGCGCGTCATCATCCATTTACGAGTCCAGTTAAAAACGATATTTTAAATCTTGAAACAACGCCTGAAAAAGTAAAAGCTCGCGCTTATGATCTTGTTTTAAACGGAAATGAAATTGCCGGCGGAAGTATAAGGATTCATGATACTGATCTCCAACAAAAAATGTTTAAAACATTAGGGATTAGCAAAAAAGAGGCCGAAAGTAAATTTGGTTTTCTGCTTGATGCCCTTAAATATGGGGCACCGCCTCATGGAGGAATTGCATTTGGATTGGATAGGCTAGTTACAGTGCTCACTGGAAATGATTCAATACGTGATGTAATTGCCTTTCCAAAAACGAATTCAGGGCTTTCACTAATGGATATGGCGCCCTCAGAAGTTGATAACAAACAGCTTTTAGATTTAAGCATTAAAACCATTGATTTTTAGATTAACCAGATAGATAATTCAACTTGACATAATTCTAGTATTTTAGTAGGTTTCACCCTGCAATTCATTTATTATTATTCATTTAGGAGGCTTGTTAATGAAAGAACAAACATTTTCCATCAAGCTCTTGGTGATCTCTTTATTCTTAATTTTGGGACTTAGTTTAACGAGCTGTGGTTGGAAGCCAAGTGAAGAAGAAATTCAGAAGTTGGAAGAAACCCGTGCAGCAGCGTTAAGTGCAGAGAAAACACAACAAGAGAAAAAAGCTGAAGCAGACGACTTACAGAGCCAGGTTGACAGTAAGAAAGCTGAGTTAGAAAAAGTTAAAGCTGAAAAAGCAAAAGTAGATGCTGCCGTTACTGAGCGGCATTCGGATGATTCCGAATAATTATCGTTTATAAACGACAGGAGACTAGATATGAAATTTGCAAAAATCACACTTTTATTTGTGATATTTTCTATGGTTTCGGCATTTGCTCAGAATTCTTATAATTACGAGGAAATGACTGAAGAAGTATATGTGGCAGAATTACAAAAATGGCAAGACAGACTTACTAATGCTGACCAGGGTATTGCAGATGAAGATGCGCGTATAGCCAGGTTGCAACAAGAATTAGATGGACTAAATGCTGAGATCGATCAGTGCTGGACTGACATTTATGCAAAATGTGGTTCCGATGGAGCTGGAAACCAGGCATTTGGAGATGAATTAGGACAACTTCGGGGCGACGTAAACTCAGTTCTTTCCTTATCTGCTGAAGATATTTATGGAAGAATGAATGAGCTTGATGACTTGCAGGCGCGTTTGGATGCATTAAAAGAAAATGACCTGTCTGTTGTTAGTGCAAATGAGCAATTGATTAACCAAATCCAAAGTTTAATTGATCAGGCACGTGAAAAAGGAAAAGGAGCAGTTCCTCCTTCTTATACAGTTACACGTGGTGATTATCTGTGGAAAATAGCTGCTAATCCTGATATTTATAATGATGCTTATGCATGGATTAGAATTTACTCTTCAAATTCAGATCAAATTAAAGATCCTGATTTGATTTTCCCTGATCAGACATTTTTGATTCCTCGCGTAGTTGGACCAAACGAGCATTTGGTGCAAAGAGGTGAAAATCTTTCTATGATTGCTGGGTATTCAAATGTGTACGGAAGTACTTTCCAGTGGAACAAGTTATACGAAGCAAACAAAACTTCTATCTCTGATCCAAACGTGGTTTATCCACATCAGGTTATTCAAATAGCCCGCTAAAAGAGATATTAAAACTATAAAAAGCTTCTGGTTAATTTGGCCAGAAGCTTTTTCTGTTTATGGAAAAACTAATCGAAAAAATATTCACGTTAGATCCGAAAATAAATGCTGTTTCCTTTTACGGTAAAAATGAAGAATTTATAATTCTAATCGAGCAAAGTTTTAGTGTTCGTATTATTCCAAGAGGCAGTGAAATAAAACTAATAGGTGAGCAAGATGAAATTGACTTGATCTCCAATATTTTTAGTGATATTTCTGAAACACTAAAGAAGAATAAAAAACTTACATCTCAGGATGTACTTAAAACAATTCAAATTTATTCAAGCCAGTTAGCCATACATAATAATAACCAGGAAGATGGATATATAAGTAAGGATTTATCCATCCAAACCCTTTCCAAAACAATTTCTCCTAAATCTGAAAAGCAGGAAAAGTTTATTGAGTCAATGATCAAAAATGATCTTGTTTTTGCAATCGGGCCTGCAGGAACCGGCAAAACCTATCTTGCTGTTGCAATGGCTGTAAACAATCTTAAAAATGGGAAAATAAAAAAAATAGTTCTTTCACGGCCGGCAGTAGAAGCAGGTGAAAGTTTGGGTTTTTTGCCAGGTGACTTTAAGGAAAAGATTGATCCATACCTTAAACCCCTTTATGATGCACTTTCTGAAATGATTCCAAAGGATGCATTAAAAAAATATTTTAGTTATGATAATATTGAAGTATTGCCATTGGCCTATATGAGAGGCCGAACTTTGAATAATGCTTTTGTAATTCTGGATGAAGCACAAAACAGCACATTTATGCAGATGAAAATGTTTCTTACACGGTTGGGCAAAAATTCAAAAGCAGTGGTTACTGGAGACATTACACAGGTTGACCTTGACTCCTCAAAAAAATCCGGTTTAATAAGCAGCATTAATATTTTAAAAGATGTCAGCGAAATTGATTTTGTCGAGATGTCTGAGAATGATGTTTTTCGACATCCGCTTGTAAAGGAAATTATTGATGCTTACGACCGTTTTTCCTCAGAAGACGAAAATCAGGATAACAAATAACTTCTGATCCTGTTCCGAATAATAATTGATACAAAGACACATCTGCCTAGTTGATAAAAGTAGGTAAAATAGCTAAATTGCCAAACTTATCAATAATATAATTTGGACTATTATGAAAAATATAAAAGAAGTTGTAATTGTTTCGGCAACCCGCACGCCTGTTGGAACATTTATGGGAACACTAAAAGACGTTCCGGCTACAAAACTAGGCAGCATTGTTATTAAAGAAGCTCTTGAAAGATCCAAAATTGATTCAGCCCTGATCGATGAAGTAATTATGGGCAATGTACTTGCAGCAAACGAAGGACAGGCCCCTGCCAGGCAGGCTGCCTTAGGCGCGGGATTAGATGAGAATGTTCAGTGCATGACAATAAATAAAGTCTGCGGATCCGGGCTTAAATCTGTGATGTTGGCTGCGCAAGCCATAATGGTTGGTGATGCTGATGTCATTATTGCAGGCGGTATGGAGAATATGTCACAAGTACCTTATTATCTTCCTAAACTGCGTAGTGGTAGTAAAATGGGACATGGTCAGGTAGTTGATGGAATGATCAAAGATGGTTTGTGGGATGTTTATAATGATTTTCATATGGGCAATGCCGCTGAGTTGTGTGCAAAAAACTGTGATGTTAGCCGTGAAGCACAGGACGAATTTGCCATTTTAAGCTATAAACGTGCGCAGGAAGCCCAAAGTAAATCATTGTTTAAAAATGAAATTGTAGATGTAGAAATACCGCAGCGTAAAGGAAATCCCTTAGTTTTTAGTGAAGATGAAGGGCCATCAAAAGCAAATTTTGATAAAATGAAAACACTTCGCCCTGCTTTTGCAAAAGATGGCACGGTAACTGCAGCAAATGCATCATCGATTAATGATGGTGCTGCAGCTTTATTATTGATGTCTGCGGAGAAAGCTAACGAGCTTGGGTTGAAACCAATGGCAAAAATTGTAGCCCAGTCATCGGCTGCAAGACTGCCTGAAGAGTTTACAACGGCTCCGGCAGACTCGATTAAAAAGACGCTTAAGAAAGCAGACTTAACAATTAATGATATAGATTTGTTTGAAATAAATGAAGCTTTTGCTGTGGTAACCTTGATCAATAACCGCTTACTCGAAATACCTGTTGAAAAAGTAAATGTCAATGGAGGTGCAATTGCTATTGGTCATCCAATAGGTGCGAGCGGTGCCCGAATTTTGGTAACATTGCTCAATGCAATGCAACAAAGAAGTGCTAAACGCGGATTAGCTTCCATCTGCATTGGTGGAGGTGAGGCATCAACAGTGATAGTAGAAAGGATGTAAAATGTCTTTAGGGAAAATAAGCGTTATTGGCTGTGGAACGATGGGAAATGGGATCGCTCATGTATTTGCTCAAACGGGCTATTCTGTTAATCTAATCGATATAAAAGATGACTTTTTAAATGCGGCATTCAGCAAGATTGAAGCAAATTTAAACAGGCAGTTAAAAAAAGAAAAAATCAGTGAACAAGATCTAAAAGATACTCTTTCACGAATTGAATTATCTACTGACTATGAAGTTGCCAAGGACTCACTTTTAGTTGTAGAAGCAGCTTCCGAGAACCAACAAATCAAAGAAGAGATTTTTAAAAAGCTTGATTCTATTTGTGACGCTGATACGATTTTGGCAACCAACACATCATCTATTTCAATTACAGAGATCGCAGCAGTTACAAATCGGCCGGATAAAGTTATTGGGATGCATTTTATGAATCCGGTGCCAATAATGAAATTGATAGAAATAATTCGTGGATTGGCAACATCAGATGCATGTTATTCAAAAATTAAATCAATTTCTGAAAAACTAGGCAAAACACCGGTTGAAGTAAATGATTACCCAGGATTTATTTCCAATCGAATTTTAATGCCAATGATAAACGAAGCCATTTATTGTCTGATGGAAGGCGTTGCAGATGAAGAAGCCATTGATACAGTTATGAAACTTGGGATGAACCACCCAATGGGCCCGTTAACTTTAGCGGATTTTATTGGCCTTGATGTGTGTTTAAGTATAATGAATGTTTTATATGATGGATTGGGTGATCCTAAGTATCGGGCATGTCCTTTGCTTAAAAAAATGGTGGCTGCCGGCTATCTGGGAAGAAAATCTAAAAGAGGTTTTTATAAATACGAATGATGGATAGAAGAAAAGAACGGGAATTTGCGCTGAAGGTACTATATGCCAGCGAATATAATGATATCGAATTGGATGAACAATTCAACTTGCTGAAGCAATCAGAACCGGACCATGCTTCTGAATTTGCAATGAAAATTGTTAAGGATTGCACAATAAACAAAGTTGAATTTGATGAATTGATAAAAGGAAAATTAAAAAATTGGAAGTTTGAACGTGTCGCGGTTATTGACCGAGTACTTTTAAGAATGGCCTTAACAGAATTTATTTGCTTTGAAGACGTTCCGCCGGAAGTTACAATGGATGAGATAATTGAAATTAGCAAACTGTATAGCACCGACAGAAGCGATCAGTTTATTAATGGTATTTTAGATGCACTCATAAAACAATTGAAATCAGAAAAACGGATTAAAAAATCTGGCCGAGGATTGGTTTCCAGGATTACTTAATAAAATGACAATCGCAATTATATCTGATATTCACGCAAATCTTGAAGCCCTGCAACGTGCTATAGATTATCTCAAGGATAAAGAAATTGATAAGATTTACTGCCTTGGTGATGTTGTCGGCTATGGTCCAAACCCTAATGAATGCATAGATTTGGTAAGGGATAATTGTGAAGTGGTTTTAATGGGGAATCATGATTATGCTGCCATCGGAATTGGTGATATTCAACATTTTAATGAGTATGCAAAGCTGTCAACTTTCTGGACACAGGAAAAACTAACTGAAACAAATAAAGAGTATATCAAATCCTGGCCGTTTAGTCACGATTTAGACAGTTCCTACCTGGTGCATGCATCACCTAAAAATCCATCAAACTGGGATTATGTTTTGTCCATTAGCGATGCCCAAAAACACTTGAAAGTTTATAATCAAAAAACATGTTTTATAGGCCACTCGCACGTTCCGGTTATTTTTTCAAAATCAGATTATTACCGCCAAACAGAATTCACTTTTAATAAAGGCCAAAAATATTTGGTAAATGTGGGCAGTGTTGGGCAGCCACGCGATGGTGACCCTCGTACATGCTTTGTGGTTTATGATGATGCGGAGAACAAAATCGAGTATATTCGGTTAGATTACGAAATTCAAAAAACTTATAATAAGATCGTTAATGCAGGATTACCGGTTTTTTTAGCTGAAAGACTATTGAAAGGTTACTAGGGGAAATAATGATTCAAACAGTAATAAAATCTATTTTTGGTTCAAAAAATGACAGAGAAGTAAAAAAACTTCAAAGTGTTGTGGATGAAATAAACACTTTTTATGAGGAATATCAAAACCTGTCTGATGAACAACTAAAAAACAAAACAGTTGAGTTTCAGGAAAGATTAAAAGACGGTGAAACAGTTGATGACATCATGTCTGAAGCGTTTGCTGTGGTTAAAGATGCTTGTCGCAGAATGAAGGGTACATCATGGAAAGTAGCCGGGCGTGATACAAGCTGGGATATGGTCCCTTTTGATGTACAGCTAATAGGCGGCATTATTTTGCATCAGGGTAAAATTGCAGAGATGGCCACAGGTGAAGGTAAAACTCTTGTTGCTGTTCTTCCTCTTTACTTAAATGCTTTGGAAGGTAAAGGCGCTCATTTAATAACAGTAAACGATTATCTTGCCCAGCGTGACTCCGATTGGGTTGGCGAAGTTCTCCGTTATTTAGGTCTTTCCGTGGGTGTAATTTTAAATGATATGACACCTGAGCAGCGCATGGTTGCCTATAATTGTGATGTTACTTATGGAACGAACAATGAATTTGGCTTTGATTATCTGCGCGATAATATGGCCAGCACGAAAGAACACATGGTTCAGATTCGTGGCCATCATTATGCCATAGTGGATGAGGTTGACAGTGTTTTGATTGATGAGGCCAGAACGCCTCTGATCATCAGCGGGCCTGTTAGCGTATCAACACATAAATACAGCGAGATGAAGCCTTTGGTTGACCGACTTGTAACTCAGCAAAGCCGCCTGGTTAACCGCCTTATCCAAGAAGGCAATAGCCTGATAAACGATTCTAAAGTTAATGAAGGCGCGCAAAAACTTCTGCTTGCGGAAAAAGGGGCTCCAAAAAATAAACGATTGATGAAATTGTACCAGGATCCCTCCATCAAAAAGCTGGTACAGGGCGTTGAAAATGATTATCTGCGCGATAAAGGACAAAACAAAACTTCGGACGAACATTATTTTGGAGACTTGTTTTATATCGTTGATGAGAAAAGCCACACAATCGATTTAACCGAAAATGGGCGTGAGTGTCTTAATCCGGCAGAACCGGAAATGTTTTTGCTGCCTGATATGGGTGAGGAAGTTGCCCTTATCGAAAGTGATAGCACTTTGGACGATAGCCAAAAGCTTGCAAAAAAAGACGAAATTTACCAGGTAATAAATGAACGTGGCGAAAAGCTGCAAAATATATCCCAACTGTTGCGAGCGTATTCTTTGTATGAAAAAGATCAGGAATATGTTGTTCAGGATGGCAAAGTACTTATTGTGGACGAGTTCACAGGTCGTATTTTAGCCGGCCGTCGCTACAGCGATGGATTGCATCAGGCGATTGAAGCTAAGGAAAATGTTAAGATTGAAAGGGAAACCCAAACCCTGGCAACCATAACGTTGCAGAACTATTTCCGGATGTATGGCAAGCTTGCCGGGATGACAGGAACGGCTGAAACTGAAGCAGCTGAGTTTTGGGAAATATACAAGCTTGATGTAATGGTTATTCCTACAAATAAACCTATTACGCGTTATGATTGGGAAGACTTGCTTTTCCGTACAAAACGCGAAAAATATAATGCCATTGTAAACGAAGTGGAAAAAATGCATAACCTTGGTCGGCCTGTTTTGGTTGGTACTGTTACAGTGGAAGTATCTGAAACTTTGAGCCGTATGTTTAAACGTCGCGGACTGAAACATAATGTACTAAACGCAAAGCAGCATAAAAGCGAAGCTGAAATTGTTGCACAAGCGGGAGAGCCAGGTGCCGTAACAATAGCTACAAACATGGCTGGTCGTGGTACGGATATAAAACTTGGACCCACAGTTCTACAGGCCGGTGATCCGGAAAATGACATTCCCGGAGGCTTACATGTTATTGGTACAGAACGCCATGAATCGCGCCGGATTGACAGGCAGTTACGTGGTCGTAGTGGGCGCCAGGGCGATCCTGGAAGTACGGTTTTTTATTTATGTCTGGAAGATGATTTAATGCGCCTGTTTGGATCAGAACGTGTAGCCGGAATTATGGAACGTTTGGGTGCAGAAGAAGGTGAAGTGATCACACACAAAATGATGACCCGTTCTATTGGGAAAGCACAGAAAAAAGTAGAAGGCCGAAATTTCTCCATTCGTAAAAGACTGATCGATTATGATGATGTAATGAACCAGCAGAGAACAGTGATTTACGATCGCCGGCGAGTTGCCCTAAGTGAGGAAGACCCATCTGCTGAACTTGAAAATATCCTTGATGAGTTTATTGAATCCACATGTCTTGCCTATATTGATCCTGTAGGGCATACGGAAGAATGGGATATCGATGGCCTGGAGTCTGCAATCCAAAAAGTAGCTTTTTCTGATTTTAAGAAAATTCGGGAAAATGTTCATTCTTTTGCATTTGATGATTTGAAAGCAGCTGTAAAAAAATCGCTGATGGATGTGTACAAAATTAAAGAAGAGCGCATGGGCCGTGAAAGAATGGCTGTCCTTGAGCGCTATTTTATTTTGCGCGTCATCGATGAAGAATGGAAAGATCATCTATACCAAATGGATATGCTGAAGGAAGGTATTCATTTAAGGGCCTATGGCCAAAAAGATCCATTGATTGAGTATAAACGTGAAGCCTATGGTTTATTTGAGGATTTGATCCACACAATTAATGAAAAGACATTAAACTGGCTGATTGGTAAATTACAAATTGAAGAACCACAACCACAGAATCGTGCGGAACTTCGTAAACAAAACATGAATATGGTGCACGAAACCACAACAAATATGGGCTACAGCGGTGTTGATACCAGTGGCGAAACCGATATTCAGAAGGCTTCTAAAGAACGTTCAAATAAAAAACAGCCAATTCGTGTAGAGAAAAAAGCCAAACCAAATGACCCTTGTCCATGTGGCAGTGGTAAAAAATACAAAAAGTGCCACGGTGCTATGGTATAGTTTTTATATATGATTCTAAATTTTAAACAAATTGGTGAAGGCCCGGCAATTGTTATCTTGCACGGGCTTTTTGGTATGTCGGATAATTGGATGTCCATAGCAAAGAAAATGTCGGCAGATTATTGTTTTTACCTGGTGGATTTAAGAAACCACGGACGCTCGCCTCATAGTGATGTTATAAATTACGATGTAATGAGTAATGATCTCAGGCTGTTTCTTGAGAGACAAAACCTTTCTGATATACGGCTCATTGGTCATTCTATGGGTGGAAAGGTAGCTATGAATTTTTCAAAGCACCATTCTCATTTTCTCAGCAAACTTATAGTGGTGGATATTGCACCAAAAAAGTATAATTCAACACAATTTATTGATTTTATAAATGCGTTGTTATTTATAAACCTTAACCTGTTTCAATCCCGAAAAGAAATTGAAAATGAGCTACTGAAAAAGTTAAAAGTGCATCCCGGTATTATTCAGTTCCTGCTTAAAAATTTATTCAGGACGGAGAACAATCGTTTCAAGTGGAGAATGAACCTGCCTGCTTTGAAAATGAATATTGATAATATTTTAGATGGATTAAAAATAAGTAATCCGGTGATGACAAAAACATTGTTCATGAAAGGTTCAGAATCTCAGTATATTACATTTAATGATGAGTTGATAATTAAAGAGAAATTCCCCAATTCAAGAATTGAAGAAATCAAAAATGCAACACACTGGGTTCATTCCAGTTCGCCCATAAATTTTGAAAATACTCTCCGATCTTTCTTAGCCTGATTTGATTTATTAATCGTAAAATATAGCAGTCTTCAAATAAGATTTTCCTACAAACAGATCAAAAAAAAATTGATAATATTGTTCTGTGACATATAACACCCAATAAAACGTTGCTGCGCTTAAATTAGCGTTGGATTTAAAAAAACCATAATGATCGGCATAAATAATAATAACTTAATCATAATTTTTCAACATGGAGGTTGTTTATGCAACACTCGATACTAAAATTTTTTATACTTCTCTTTTTTTCTTTGACCTCAATTATTTCCGCACAAACATTTTCCGGGCCAACAAACCTTGATGAGATTGCTGAAGAATCAACAAGTGTTTCATTTGCAGATTATAATCATGATGGTTGGGTCGATCTTTTTTTAAGCCGTGGAAATGCGTCAGATGGCACAAGTTATGACAATGTCTTATTTAGTAACTCTTCCGGTACTTTCTCAGATGCTAGTCTTTCCGTTATAACAGCAACTCAAAGAACATCTGGTACAGCAACATGGGGCGACTATGATAATGATGGAAATATAGATTTATATGTTGCAAATGCTGAGCCTGGTTTTAATGGTGGTGAGCCGCCTAATAATCTTTTTATAAACGATGGTGCCGGCGATTTTACAAACAACACCACTTTCGGAGACATTGTTGATGATAGTGATGATTCACGAGTTGTTGGTTGGGGTGATTATAACAATGACGGTTTTATTGATTTATATCAAAAAAGAGGGAATATCTTTTTTACCGGGGAAATTGCCCAGACCAATATATTTTTTAGAAATGATGCAGGTTCCGGAAGTACAAGAAACCCATCTGGAATTGGAGATATTATTACAAGTGGCGGAACCATTGACGGCATTAACAATGCGTATTCTAACTTAACCGGTGCAATGGTTTGGGGTGATTATAATGGCGATGGCTATATGGATATATATACTGCCCGCGGATCTACTAAACTTAATACACTTTGGAAAAATAATGGATCAGGTGCATTTGTAGATGACACTCCTGCGACCTTAAGACCAACACAAACTTCTACTCAGGCATGCAGCTGGGGTGATTGGGATAACGATGGTGACTTGGATTTATATACAGGTACAAAACCTGAAGCAGGAACAAAGCATAGTTTTATATTCGAAAACACAAGCACCACTAGTACCACTTCCTTTTCAGATGCAACAGCCGGGGATATTTCTACAGATGAATATTATGTTCGTGGTAGTGCCTGGGCTGATGTTGATAATGATGGGGATTTAGACCTTTTTACATCGACAATGAGTGATGCCGTTTTTGAAAATCCAGCCAGTAGATTGTACGTAAATTCGGGAACTCCAAATTACACTCTTACAATGTCTTCAACTTTTTCACTTGACGATGGCACAAATACCAGCAATGGTCGCGGTGTAGCATTTGCTGATATTGACAATGATGGAGACCAGGATTTTGTTGTGGGCCGTTTTTATAAGCCGCTTCTTTATACAAATACAACAAGCAACGGAAATAGTTTTGCCAATATCAAGCTTGTGGGAACTACAAAAAATATTTCTGCGATTGGCACACAGATTCATCTATTTGCGAATATTCCCGAGCAGACTAGTACAACAGAACAGATGCGAGAAATATCATCTCAATCCGGAGCCGGATCACAATCTGATATGCGTGCCCATTTTGGTTTAGGAACAACCTCTAAAATTGATTCAATTCAGGTAAACTGGTTAAATACAAGCGGTGGAGCTGCCCGGACAAGGACAACTTACACTGATATGCCAGTAGGCAAATTTATGGTTTTTACACAAAGTGGATCTGCCAGCGTTATTAAACAACAGGCTTTTATGTACCTTATTGGTAATACTGGAGCGGCTGTTGAGTTTGAAACAAACACAGACACAGATGGTGGATCATTAAGCATTTCACGTACAGATTCTGATCCGGGTGATGCTGGCTTTAGTGGTAGTGCCACCTCGCCTGATGCCAGTACAATTACGCCCAATGTTGTGAGCCCGGCTAAGTATTGGACAATAAGTGAAACAGGGTTAACCGGCAATTTTACTGCAGAGGTTTACATAGATATTACTGGAGTTAGTGGAATATCAGATGCGGATAAACTCGTAATTTTAAGACGTGCCAATAGTGGAGCAGCCTGGAACCCAATTAATACAGAGCGTATTGGAAATACTTTGTACTCCAGTGCTAACCTTAGTAGTTTTTCAGAGTTTGGAATTGGCTCTAATTCTGCAGATAATTCTTTACCCGTTGAGTTAACTTCATTCACAGCGGTAGCAGGAAATAACTCTATTGAGTTAAATTGGGAAACAGCATCTGAGCTGAATAACCTGGGTTATATTTTAGAAAGAACAACAAAACAGAATAATACTTTTGCTGAAATTTCTTCATATAAAGATAACTCGGCATTAGCCGGGCAAGGTAATTCAAGCACCGTCAATAATTATTCATATGTGGATAACAATGTAGTAAATGGAGAGAACTATTTGTACAGACTATCAGATATAAGCATGTCAGGTGTCCGTACATATCACTCAGTTATTGAAGCGTCTGCAAATCAGATTGTTACAGGATTTAAACTTCTGCCGAACTTTCCAAATCCATTTAATCCGGAAACAACTTTGCGATTTGAAATACCGGCTGAAAAAGCATATACAAAAATATCACTAGCTGTTTATAATGCAGCAGGCGAATTGGTTACAGAAATATATTCCGGGGAATTATCATCCGGTGTTCATGAGTTTAAATGGAGTGGTACAAATATGACTGGCCAACAACAGGCATCCGGGATTTATTTTGCTCGTTTCAGTGCCGGCAAATTTGTCCAAACGCGTAAACTTATTCTTTTGAAATAACTGATTTTGCAGAATTAAAAGTTCCTTTTAAAAATACAAGTGTGTTAAATTAATTTTAACACTCTCTCTAAGCCCCGGCTTATTTAAGTTCGGGGTTTTTTATTTTGTATTCTTGAAATATAGATATTTCATTTTTTTTTCAATTTTGTACATTAGAAGTAAGCTTTTCATAAAAATCCACTAAAACTAAGGGAGGTTTCCTTATGCCAAAACTAACATTTTTAGGTCACTCCGGTTGGCTGTTAGAATCTCCAAAGGCCAGCGTAGTTATTGATCCATTTTTAGAAGGTAATCCGCTTGCTAAACATAAAGCATCCGATTTAAATGCAGATTATATTTTAATTTCTCATGCACACGGAGACCATATTTCAGATGTTGAGTCAATCGCTAAAAATTGTAAAAGTACTATTATCGCAAATTTTGAGATTGCCACATATTATGGTGCAAAAGGCATTGAGACGCATCCATTGCATATTGGGGGTGGAAATAATTTTCCGTTTGGACGGGTAAAATTAACACCGGCCTTTCACGGATCATCATTTCCAGATGGTACTTATGGTGGAATGCCTGCCGGTATTTTATTAACTATAGATGACAAGACTTTTTATCATACTGGGGATACGGGACTGTTTTCTGATATGCAGCTAATCGGTAAACACAACCTTGTTGATGTGATGATGGTTTGTATCGGTGATAATTTTACAATGGGTATTGATGATGCCGTTGAGGCAGTTGACCTTGTAAAGCCAAGGTTAACGGTCCCAATGCATTATAAAACTTTTCCGATGATTGATGTCGACCCTGAAGAATTTGCCAGTAAATCATTTAGCTATGGAAACGAGGTAAAAATAATGGATATTGGCGATTCTTTTAATTTGTAATTTTTTTTATGATTGCTGTTTTGTAATTTTGATTTATGGATGAAAAATTACACGCAATAATCTCAAATATAAAAACTAACTATAAACCCGCAGAACAATATGATTTGCGGGTTTCTTATTATGCCTACAAAAATTTAAGCCATACCATTCGTTTAAGAAACGGAATTATTTATGTTCGCATTTCAGATAAGCTCTTTGATGCCCCGGATGAAACAATCCAGGCGGTTGGGTATATTTTATTTGATAAATTGTTTCGCCTAAAAACCAAAAAAGAAATCCGGCACCATTATCGTAATTACATTAATCAGTTCATTGTACCAAATATGAGTTTTCCTAAATCCAAAGTTTCTCCGGATTATTCGCCCATTGGTAAGTATCATAATTTAACTGATATTTTTGATTTGGTTAACAGGTCATATTTTGACTCTGCTGTTCCGAAACCAATATTGGGCTGGAGTTTAAATAAAAGTACAAGGCGGTTGGGTTTTTACGATCATTCCCGCAATCTATTAGTTATCTCGCGCATTTTTGACAAAAAACGTATTCCGGATTATGTGCGTGAATATTTAATGTATCATGAGATGCTTCATATAGTTATCCCGGTTAAAAAAATTAATGGCCGGCGTTCTGTACATCCACCCCATTTTAAGGAAAAAGAAAGACTTTTTGACAATTACGAGCTGGCGCAGAAATGGCTTAAAAAGAAACTGTGGCGATTGAGGTTTTAGAAAATTTATTTTCAATAGAGCTCATATTTAACCAGTCTTCCATCCAACCCACCATTGGAAATCTCTTTTTTCCATGATGCTTTTAATCCAATGTTTTTTATATATTTTCGCTCCCCAAAATAAATATAGGCTGTGGATCCCTTGCAGCGTTGCTTAAGAAAATCTCCAAAGTTTTTGTAAAAGCTGCTAAGATCCTCCTCATTATTTAACCTTATGCCATAAGGCGGATTGCCAATTATGGTTTTGTTTTCAAGCGACTCAATTTCAAAAACGTCTTTACGTACGATTTTAATTAAGCTTTTAGGATCGATTAGAGAGCTGTTATAAGTTGAACTTTTAACGGCCTGTAAAGCTATGTCACTTCCTGTAATTAAGTTTTCAGAAATAGAAACGATTTTTTCAAGACTGTCTTTTTTTACCTGTTGCCATACTTTAGCATCAAAATCGGGTAATTGTTCAAAACCAAATTTCTCCCTGAGAAAAGAAGCTGGCGTTGCGCTGGCCTTCAAAAATGCTTCACATAGAATTGTACCCGAACCACAAAACGGATCGTGCAACGGTGTATTACCATCCCAATCAGAATATTTAATAATGGCTGCTGCAAGAGTTTCAACCATTGGTGCTTGAACACTTCTACGGCGGTAGCCACGGCGATGCAGGCTTCCACCGGATGTATCAATACTAATTACCGCTTCATTATTTTCAATGTGCAGATTGATCCAAACATCAGGGTTACGCGTATCAACAGATGGTCTTTGCCCGATGTTTTCTCTGAAACTGTCAGCGATCGCATCTTTTAGCCTTAAAGCAGCAAACTTTGAATGCTTTATGGCACTGTGGGAGACTGTGGCAAAAACAGCGAATGTGTCGGTCGTTTGTAAAAAATCGGACCAGTTAATTTTTACTGCGGTTTTATATAAGTATTGATCCGAATGGCAGGCAAAAGTTTTAATTGGTGCCAAAACCCGGTTAATTAATCTGGAATTAAAATTTATGGTGTAGAGTGACTCTTTCTCTGCGGTAAAATGTATTCCACGGTAAGCTAAATGTGTGTTTTTTGCACCAAGGGAAAGTAGTTCTTCTTCTGCAATGTCTTTTATGTCATCTGCAACCTGGGCAAAATAACGATATGATTTTTGGTAGTTGTACAAAGAGAAATCCGGCTTTTGTTTATGAGCAATGAATTTAATTAACACGTGGTATAAACCCAAAACCTTTTCATCTACAAAAACCGGATATCTTGGGAAAAGTTTTGTTTATGGCCTTCTTCGGCGAGAGCGTCTCTCTTCCTGTATTTCCTGATATTTTTCTTTTTGTTCATCTGTTAATACTTCATTGATTTTTTTATCAGTTTCTTCACGGATCTCCGTCATCGCCTCACGCATTTCTGAGCGTTCTCCATCAAAATTATCGCGCATCTCCTGCATTTGTTCACGTTGTTTTTCAAGAATGGGTTTTATTTTTTCTACCTGCTCATCTGTCAATTCCAAGTTTTCTTTTAAGTTCTTTATCTGGTCTTCAAGAGAAAAGCGTCTTCCCCTTTCCTGACTGCAAGCTATCGTTACAGAAAATAGTACTAAAATTGAAATGCTCATAAAGATAGATTTAAACATGTATTTCTCCTTTATAAAAGTTAATATTAGTTGTTTAAAATAATGTTAAGCCATATTTCTTTTCCGTCAAAATCCGTTTTCGGCTGAGCTGGTCTTCCACCACCTCTCATGCCGCCACGTCCGCCCATTCCTCTTCCTCCTCCGGAGCGACCTCCAGACATAGCAGATCCTCTCGCTCCTTGACGTTGTTGTTCCATTTGTGAACGAACTTCTTCACTTACTTCAGCAAGTTCAATTCCAACTTTAAGTTCATTATCATCAGAAATAAAAGTTACCGGCGAGGTTGAGTTTAAAGGCAGTTTAAACTCAAAACAATATAAACCATCATTCAGGTTAAAGGCGGCCTCTAAGTTTGGGTAGCTTTTTAAAGATTGCTCAATTACAGTATCCTTTTTTTGGACAATAAAGGTTCCATTTGGGAAATAGCCTTGTTGAATATCTCCGCGGTTTCTACGCTGTCCAGGATTCGGAAACAGATTTTCATCGCGATACATAATACCGGTTTCTTTTTCTTTATCCAGCCAAAGATAAACACCACGTGATGCAAACATTCGTGCCAGCCTCTGATCATTAAAACGGAACATCAGGTATAAAGTGGGATCTGTATTTAATGCCCCGAAAACAATATTAAAATCTTCGTTAAAAACTAAGTTGTATTTTTCCCAATCGTTACCAATCCCATCAACTAAGATTTGCGTTTCTGGTTTCTTACTTTCAATTGTTTGGTTTGAGCAGGCAAAAAATGCAACTGTAAAAAGCATTAATAAGATCGCATGTATAATTTTCATTTTATATCTCCATAGAAGGTATTAATAAAACTTTGACAGTTGTTTGATTAAATTCTTGCAATTTTTTTCAGTAACAAAATTTATGTAAGAATGAAGCAGATTAAGAAAAAGAGGCTGATATTATCTTGTATGATTCGGTTCTTTTTAGTAGCTTTTGTCATTGAAATCTCGCCTTTTAAAAAACCACATTTTTTGGTTTTTTACAGGTATCTGAATATTAAAATTAAACTCTTTTTACCTGGTCTTCGTTGTCAGCTTTAATGCCAACGGTTCCCGTATCAAGAATAACATTCTACCTAACAAACTTGCAATATGTAAGGAGGAAACAGTGAAAGTATTTCAAACAGATCAAATTCGTAATATTGGGTTATGTGCGCATGGAGGTGCGGGCAAAACCCTGCTCGCAGATGCATTGCTTCATAACCTGAAAGTAGTAAACAGAATTGGCAGTATTGAGCAGGGGACAACTACTTCCGACTACAATTCTGATGAGATTGAACGCCAAATTTCAATTAACACAAGTTTAATGCACGGTGAATGGCGTGACCATAAAATTAATATTGTCGATACTCCAGGTTTTTCAGATTTCTTTGGTGAAGTTGTAGGTAGTATGCGTGTTTTAGATAGCGTATTCCTGGTAGTTTCCGCACCTTCCGGAGTTGAAGTTGGAACAGAGCTCGTTTGGGCAGAAGCGGAAAAAAATGATGTACCCCGTGTACTTATTTTAAATAAACTGGATAAGGAAAATATAGATTTTGACCAAGTATATCATGATTTAACAGAAGATCTTGATCATAGAATTGTGTTGGCACAGTTTCCTGTTAATGCGGGTCCGGGTTTTGATTCGATCGTCGATTTAATCAAAATGAAACTGTTAAAATTTAAAATAGATGGAAGCGGTCAATTCACCGAGGAAGATATTCCAGGCGATTTAAAGGAAAAAGCAGATGACCTCCATTTAAAACTTGTAGAAGCCGTTGCTGAGAGCGATGACTCATTAATGGAAAAATATTTTGAAAGCGGCCTGGATGAAAATGATTTTAGAACAGGACTAAAAACAGCAATGGCCCACGATTTGGTTTATCCTGTTTTCTGTACATCTGCGGAAAAAAATATCGGTGTTAAAAGATTGTTGGATGTAATAGTTAATTTTTGCCCTGCGCCAAATGAATTAAAAGATTATAATACCGAAGAAGGTGAAAAAATTCATGTTGATACAAAAGGTCCTTTATCAGCATTGATTTTTAAAACCAGTGGTGAGCAACACATGGGTGAACTCTCGTTTATTAAGGTTTTTTCCGGGGTATTAAGTGTTGGAGATGAAGTTGAAAATACTACGCGCGGCAAAAACGAACGTATCGCGCAGATTTATTCTTTAAATGGGAAAAACAAAGATTCTGTTGATAAATTGGTTGCTGGTGATATCGCAGCACTTGTAAAACTTAAAGAAACCCATACTGGTGATTCGCTTTGTAAAAAGGGTAGTAAAATTCATTTTCCAAAGATTGATTTTCCTGAACCACGTATTCGTGAAGCAATTAAACCAAAAGCCAAAGGTGATGAGGATAAAATTGCACAAGGCTTGCATACATTACATGAAGAAGACCCGACATTTGTTTATACTAATGATGCAGAATTACACCAGACAATTATTTCCGGCCAGGGAGAATTACATCTTGCTACAATTTTAAGCCGCTTAAAAACAAGGTTTGGGGTTGAGGTAGAAGAAGAAACACCACGCATTCCTTATAGGGAAGCAATAAAAGGCCGTGCAGAAACTCAAGGTAAATTTAAAAAGCAATCCGGTGGTAGAGGGCAGTATGGAGATTGTCATATCAAAATTGAACCGTTACCGCGTGGAAAACGTTTTGAGTTTGTAAATGCAATTGTTGGCGGTGTTATCCCCGGTAAATTTATCCCGGCGGTTGAAAAAGGTATTGTAGAAACAATGGAAAAAGGCGTATTAGCCGGATTCCCTGTTATTGATATAAAGGCAACTTGTTTTGATGGAAGCTATCACAATGTGGATTCTTCGGAGATGGCTTTTAAAGTGGCCGCTTCCATGGCTTTTAAAAAAGCTTTTATGGCTGCAAAACCCGTTATCCTGGAGCCGATTTATACTATTGATGTAAGAGTACCTGATGAATATATGGGCGATGTAATGGGGGACTTAAGCAGCCGCCGTGGTAAAATTCAGGGTATGGATGCAGATGGAAAATTCCAGGTTATTAAAGCAAATGTACCTCTGTCGGAGCTTTATAAATATTCTACTACACTGCGCTCAATGAGCCAGGGCCGTGGTATTCACAGCAGGAAGTTTTCTCACTACGAGGAAGTTCCGGGTGAAGAAACACAAAAAATTATTGAAGCTGCCAAAGAACAAGATGAAGAATAAACCAGCTGTTTTTTAAAAATTCAGTGGTTTTAAGTAAATTGATGACGGAAATGTTTTAAATTTTATTTTAGCTTTTTCGTCATCTTTTTTTGTTTAAAAAGTAATATTACATTTTGGATTTTATTATGGAAAATATGTGGGCACCCTGGCGAATGGAGTATGTATCTACAACAACAAAGACCAAAGGCTGTGTTTTTTGTAATGTTGTAAAAGACGATGACAAAACAAATCACATTGTGTATCGCGGCAAGTATTGTTATGTGATTTTGAATAAATTCCCCTATAATAACGGGCACATTATGATCGTCCCATTCCGGCATACAAACGATTTGTTGGAACTTACAGATAAAGAACAAGCTGAATGCAATTTGTTAATAAATAAATCAATTTTGGTTTTGCGCAAAATTTTTAATCCACAGGCGATTAATATGGGAATGAACATGGGCAAAGCTGCCGGTGCTGGAATTGAAGAACATATTCATTATCATCTTTTGCCACGTTGGGATGGCGACACCAATTTTATGCCCGTAATAGCAGGTGTAAAAGTAATATCAGAATCCCTTGATGCTACACATGAGAAAATGAGTAAAGCTTTTATGGACCTTATGGCAGGGGAATAATATTTTAATCTTCTGGTTTTAAAACCTGGATCGTTTTTGAGTGAAAAAAAATATGGCAAAATTATTTCGGATTGTATTACCTGTT
Source organism: Calditrichota bacterium (assembly GCA_013112635.1). NCBI lineage: Bacteria > Pseudomonadati > Calditrichota > Calditrichota bacterium. The sequence continues at coordinate 343,670 of JABFGF010000005.1, forward strand.
TCTGATATTGAGCAGGCAGCAGATTTTTATTTCCAGGTATTAGGAGTTAAAGGAAAACGTGTTTCCAGCGGTAAACATTTTTTTGAATATGAAGGATTTAGTTTATCATGTTATGACCCATTGGCCAATGGCGATAAATTAGGCCAGGGCTGGATGCACCACGAAAACCAATTCACTTATTTTTCTGTTAAAAACCTTGATGCGCTTTTTTTCCGGTTAATGAAAATCCCGGATGCTGAAATTGATTCCAATATCAAAGAGAATGAACTGGGTGAGCGTCTTTTTTATGTTCTTGATCCCTTTGGCAATCCACTTTGTTTTGTGGATGAAAAGACAGTTTACGAAGGATAATATCATTGATTTCCAAGTCATTTTATTCCGGAAAAATTACTTTGCTTCAAGGAGATATTACGGAGCAGGCAACCGATGCAATTGTAAACCCGGCAAATGAATTTTTGCAACATGGTGGAGGTGTTGCATTTGCAATTGTTTCTAAAGGTGGATTTGAGATACAGAAAGAAAGCAACAAAATAGGTCATACACCGGTAGGAACAGCGGTTATAACTTCTGCGGGTAAATTGAAAGCGAAACACATAATTCATGCAGTGGGCCCAAAAATGGGTGAAGGCCAGGAAGATGAAAAACTTGCCTCTGCTACCTTGAACAGTTTAAAGCTTGCCCGTGAAAACAATCTTAAAAGTATTGCTTTTCCAGCAATTAGTACGGGAATCTTTGGCTATCCAATTGAAAGATGTGCCCCACTAATGTTAAAAGTATGTGTAGATTTTTTAATGGAAAATAACTTAGACCTGGAAATAGTCTTTTGCCTTTGGACTGTAAAAGACTACGATCAGTTTGAAAATGCCCTGAAGATGAAAAACTGATTATTGTTGCAGATCAATATCCTGATTAGCCAATTCAATGCTTGCTCGCATAGAATGTTGACTATGATCTAGCCGCCAATCTGAACCATAATTGATAATCTGATCGCGTTTGTGTTCTGCGTGCTCTTTATTGGAAGTATAAACAACAACCTTGCCTAAAACATCAACTTCGCAGGCCATCTGAAAGGCCGTGCTGTTATTATGGCCGAAAATTGCCATCAGCATCTCGATAACATAATCATAAGTATGATCACTGTCATCAAATAACACAACATGATATTTGGGTATTTCTACCTGGACTTCCTTTTCATACAGAATTTCCTGTACTTTTGGCGGAAGCGTACTTACATCTTCCATATCCGGGATATAATTTGGGTTATACTCTTGAAATGCTTCCTGCATATTATTCACTCCATTGAAGATTGAACACAAGTGATATAATATTCGACAGGCTTTAGGATTATTTAGAATGTGTTTAAGATTATAGACTATTTGTTCGGATTCTGATCAATGTATTTTGAAATCTCATGTGGAAAGTCAGTAATAATACCTTTTACTGCATCATAATTGTTAAGCCGACTGATTTCGGACTGTTCATTTACAGTCCAGACAAAAAGCTTCTTATCATTTTCTTGTGCAATTTTTATAAACGTATCATTAACTATATTTATTTCGGGATGCCAATAATCCGCAAAAAAGAAAGGTTCTGAAATTTTCCTGAAAATATCATATTTCTCAAAAAGATATCCGGTTTTAATATCTTCACCACAATATTTAACTGTTCGTAAAAAAATAGGATTAAAAGAAGATATCCAGAATTGCTCTCTATAGCCGGATGATTTCACAGCACGAACAATATATTTTGCAAATTGTCCGGCAATTGGTGTAAATACTTTAGCATCAAGATTGATTGGGACTGTATTTTTGAAATGCTCTATAAATTCTGTAAGTGTCGGGACATACAGTGGTTTCTCATTTTGTGGATTAAGGCGCAATTTTTTTAATTCGGAAAGGGAGGTGGAAAATAGCAAACCATTTTTATTAGTCATTCTCTTTGTCATTAAATCATGAAAGACTACAAGCTCACCGCTGCCGCAAAAACGAACATCTACTTCTAAAGCATTTGCGCCTTGTTGCAGTGCTAACTCACATGCATCAATAGTATTCTCGGGCAAATTGTGGTCTGCCCGTCCACGGTGGGTAATAATTAGTGGTTGCTTATCCACAGTTTTCTTAATTGGGTTTTGTTATGAAGACAGGATTTTTTGATAATATTCAAGATATTGTGGGACTATCCTGTTCGAATTATACTTTGTTGAAGCCAATTCTCTGGCATTTATAGAAAACTTTTTCATCAATTTGCGATCCCGGATTATCATCTCAACATGTTCAGCAAAAGCATCGATATCACCGATATCTACATTAAAGCCGGTTTCACCATGCACATTAACTTCCGGTAAGCCGCCAGCGTTCGTAGTTACGCAAGGTACTCCACAAGCCAGTGCTTCTAAAACAGCTAATCCAAAACTTTCCTCAGCACTTGGCAGCAAAAAAACATCCGTTGCATTTAACACGTCTTCAACGTTTTCCTGTTTTCCAAGAAAAGTTATATGATTACAAAGGTCTAAATCCCTGCAAAGCTGTTCCATTTTTGCCCGGTCAACACCATCTCCAACCATATAAAGTCGCACATTGTTTTTCTTTATAAGCTTTTCCATAACGTAAACAAGGTCTGTAATACGTTTTAAAGGCCGGAAATTAGAAATGTGGGTCAGGATAATTTCATCGCCCTGGCGGAAACAAGATTTTTCTTTAGCTGAAATATCAACTTCTAAAAATTTGTCAGGTACAAAATTTGGTATTACTTCAATATCATTTTTTACATTGAATGTATCATAAGTTTTATCTGCCAAATACTTGGAAACTGCTGTAACGCCGTCACTCTTTTCAATTGAAAACTTCACAATTTTTAAATATGATGGATCAGATCCGATTAAAGTAATGTCTGTTCCGTGCAAAGTAGTGACAAATTTAAAATCTTTTTTATCGATTATTTCTTTGGCCAAATGTGCACTTGTTGCATGGGGAATAGCATAATGTACGTGCAAAATATCCAAACCTTCATGTTCGATTACATCTGCCATTTTATGGGCTAAGGAGAGTGAGTATGGTGGATATTCAAATAATGGGTATTGCAGGACATCTACTTCATGAAAAAAAACATTGGTTGTAAAATTACTTAATCTGTATGGCAGGGCATAAGAAATAAAATGAACCTTGTGGCCTAAAGTTGCCAGTTTCATCCCCAGCTCTGTTGCTACTACACCGCTTCCGCCATAGGTTGGATAACATGTTATTCCTATTTTCATTTATTTCCGTTCATCCCAGATGTGTATGTCTGAACCCGGTTTCTTCCGGATTCTTTTGCTGAATATAAAGCCAGGTCTGCTTTACGAATTAACTCTTCAAAATTGCTGGTATCAACCAACGATGCCTCACCAATACTAACCGTAATTTTGCCGTTTGGCTGTACATGCTCGCCATCAAACTCAGCTTTTTCTACATTTTCCCGAATACGCTCTGCAAGTATAACAGCACCTTCCTGATCTACAGTTGGTAAAATTACTGCAAATTCCTCACCGCCGTATCGCGCAACTATATCATTTTCCCTTGCCGTTTCTTTTAGCAGCTTCCCAAGTTTTCTCAAAACATTATCGCCAGCCTGATGACCAAGGGTATCATTAAAATTTTTAAAATAGTCTACATCCAATATCAATAATGAAAGCCCTGCTTTTGTACGTTTATGCCGGATAATTTCTTCTTTGAGACGAAGCTCAAAATATCGGTAATTATGGAGTTCTGTCATTCCATCAGTATAAGATAGCTGTTCCACATCTTTATAAAGTGATGCATTGTTAACCGCGATTGAAATAATATTTGTCAGAATGGTTATCTGTTGAATTTCACGATCTTCAAATTCTTCTTCTTTAAGCCGTGGTCCAAAACAAATTAAACCGGAAACTTGTCGTTTAATTACAACCGGGGCGACCAAGCCAATACCAATTTGTTCTAATTTATCAAATGAATGGGATGTATTAATTTTACTTTTTAAATCTTCAAGCAAAATTGGCATTGGGTGCTCAATAAAATAATTGACGAGCGTATCTTCATTATGAACAGACACACCTTTTAGTTCATTATCAAAACCTTTTGAATCAATTATTTCCAGTTGATTATTTACATGGGAGTTGGCCATCATAAACATGGCGCTTTTTATTGAGTATTGTCCGATTATTGTTAATAGTGTAGAGTTAATTAAACCTTCAAGCTCTAGTATAGAACTTAAGTCCATTGAAACTTCGAACAGGGAATGAAGTCCGTAAATATTTTTTCGTAATTCTTTATTTTTGTCCAGCAGTTCGCTATTAAGGCCATTGATTTTTTTATTGGCATTTTCCAGGCTTAGAGTTTGATTAATGAGTAGTTCATTTAGTTTTTTTAAACGAAGTGCTGATTCCACTCGTGCAATTAATTCATCAAAATGAAAAGGCTTTACAATGTAATCATCAGCACCTGAGCCTAACCCTTTAACAATATCGCTTATATCGTTTTTTGCTGTAATGATAATTATTGGAACATATTTTTCTTGTGATTGACCATTCTTGATTTTTGATATAACATCCAAGCCGGAAATACCAGGTAACATTATATCTAAAAGAATTAGATCAGGCTTATCCGTTTCAAATTTTTCAATCCCGCTTTCGCCGGTTTCAGCTTCAATTACATCAAAATTTTGATCTTCCAGATATTTGCGAAGTACAACAAGCATATCTTTATGATCTTCAACAATAAGGACTTTCTTTTTCGTGTTATCTTTATTCATAGGTAATCACAGCTAAATCAATGGTTTAGAAATATTAAAATTAATTAACTTTATAATAGAAACAAAATGAAATCTTGCTTAATTAACAAGGACAGGTGTATTTTCGTCTGTGCTTTAATTTACTTTATATAAATTAATTATTAGGATTTTGCTGTGAAGAAAATCATTTCTGCAATATTTATTGTTTTTTTTGGCTTTTTATTTTTTTGTAGTGATAACGGCGTCGTTCCGTACCAGAAAGAGTATTCATTTCCTGATAAAAACATAAGTTATTATGATCATGTTTTACCTCTGATAGATGCAAAATGTGGTTTTGGTTCCGGGTGTCATAATGTGGAAAACGATAACAACTTTCTTTTTTATCAAACAAAAGAAAATTTTATAAATCATGAAATTTATTCCTCAAATCCACCGGGATTAACTGGATTTGTTCTTGTGCGCCAGGAAATTGATCCACAAAGCCCCAGATTCTCAGCCTTATATTTATTACTAACCGAAAATCACTATTTAGGTGTAGAAAGGATGCCGCCATTAACTTATGGAAGGGAGCCATTGACAAGTGGTGAATTGGCAGGTATAGAACAATGGATAAAGGAAGGCGCGCTAGATTAATTAAATTCTATTAATATTCAATCTTCAGGTTGACCGGACCAAATAAACCGTATTTCTCAACAGGTGAAATGTTTTCTTTTTTATCTATATTGGCTGCCAAATAATTTGACAATCGATGGCCAATTTCTATTTTTAAAGAGTTGCTACCGTGAAGCAGAAAATTTGTAATTTCAAAATCCCATGGAGTTACTAAGCGGCTTCCAATTTTTTTATTATTAATATACAAAGTACACCAATCTTGCAAACTTCCAAGCTGAAGTAAAACACTTTTATTTTGTAATTGTCCCTTTTCCAATGTAATGCTTTTTTCATAAATCACCGGATGCCAGTCATACGGCAAATGTACACTTCGGTCGCCCAGGCTGCCGGTTTCATTTTGGTCACCACAATTGATAACCCAATCTTCAGAATCAATTTCAATCAATTCGCTTGTAGGGATACCGTTTTCTTTTTGTTGCTTAACAAGCGGTTGCGACGAAACATCGCTATTTATGCGTAACAGAATTGATTCAGTTGGGCCTAAACTGAGATTGATTGTTGTTGATTTTTGATTAAAGGTAACATTTTTAAATGGATATAAAAGTCCGTCATCCAGCGAAACCTGGAATACGGCACCTTCGGTAAAGGTGGTGAGAATTATATTCTCCAGAGGTTTGTTAATTGTGTTTATCACAAAAACTGTATAAACATTGCCGGTATCACGGATGTATAGTTTTACGTTTTCATGATTTGTATAAATGGGTGTTTTTGCTTTGACATGCTCTTCAAGTATTGGCAATATTTGAGAAGGGTCTTCCTGGAAAATTCCCTTGCCACCCTTTAAATTTGTTTTGCAACTTGTTGATTTTAGATCGGATTCTTCTATCCATATTTGATGTAAAAGCTTTTTAAGTTTTGATTGGTTTTCCTGTTTTTCAATTAGAGATGGTAAGCATTTCAAGGCAATTGTTGTGCCCCCGGCTTCTGTAAAAGATTCAATTTTTTTTAGTGCTTTTATTGGAATTTTTGATACAGACGATAAAATCAATGTGTGATAAGTTTTGTCAAATAAAGAAATTTTTGAACCGTCCGTGTTACATTTCTCGTCATTTATAAAGGTCTGGAAATCTAATATATCATATTCAAAAGGCGCTTTTTCAAGTTGTTTAATCGTTTCATAAAAAGAGCTGTTTTCAAAATCCATAGATGGGTAAAGTAATAATATTTTTGCTACCTGTTTCCCTTCCTGAATATTTGCCGAAAGCCTGTTGATATAATTTATCCACACATTGTAGATGTTTTGTGTTTGTACATCGCTAAGTATGTTATGAGAAATGAAGTCATTGTCTATAATGGATGTGTCATAGTTAAAAAAGACCCGGTTTACACCCAGACTTAAGAGTAAATCAAGACAATGTTTCTTTGTCGAAAAATTATGGCTGATATTAAAAATGTCACCAAAAATGATTTGTAGCTGCTTTTCATCGTGTGCATTTTTGTAGCTCAAAATGCGTTTAAGATTGATTATCGTTTTCAATCTATATGCTTCATTATAAATAAAATGATCCGCATCGATTTGGAAAGTGGTTTTTAATGTTGCCAGGTTGTTTATAAAATATGGGTTTTCTATAGATGCTTTTAAACGAGTATTTTGGTGAACATAATTTAACTTTGGTAATAAGATGCCATCGACATACGTATTAACCATTCTTGAAATATTGATATTTTGCACATCACTATTATTTCCATATTTATGCCAAAATATAGCCAGGTCCGGTTTAAACTTTTTTCCGGATATTCGGCTGTAATTCCTCGTAATCTCTGGCCCTGATGTAACAAATCCATTTAAAGAAAAAAAGTCATCCGCATCCAGAAAAGCACCATCAAAAATTTGAGTGTCAATTTGGTCACCTGATATTTGAAACTGGGATTTCAATAAAAAATCATCGTGTATATTTATTTTGTACTGAAGTCCATTTTCCAAATAAAGAAAAAGTTTTCGAATAACAACAAGCTCATAACGAAAACCGGGCTTGACTTTTATTTTTATCAGACCCTGTTGCTTATCCATTTGCTGCAATAAATTTTTCACATTATAAGATTCATTATCCGGTCTTAACAAAATCAAGGCAACAATATCTTCTGGAGATTTAAGTTTTTGAGAGATTGTTTTTACATTTGCAGGATATGAGTAAACCTCCGGCTTATCATCAGTAAAATGAAAAATAGGGTAACCCCAGGAATTATGCTGTTTGAAATAATTTTTTCTGCAAAATAACTGAGGTTGAAAAATTTGCTGGGATTTATATAAATCTTTTAAAATAATATTATTTAAGATTGGTGTATGGGCGTAATACAAATATGCCCGTGGTTGCAGCTTTTTTATAAAATCTGAAAAAGGTTTAAAGGAGGCAGGGTTTAGTTTAATAAAATAGTGATGAATATTTAAAAGCTGGAAAAAAGAAAATAGTTGTTTGTAATTTTCAAAATCCGCAGTTTGTGGAATGTTGATATTGATACCAACAATATTTTTTGTTTCTACTGGATTTTTTGTCACTGTTTATTTTATTCTACCCTTTTAATTTAGATAATCAGTTATCGAACAAAAAATGAAATTATTTTATATAATTATTTAAAAATAGTGAATTTATGAAAAAACCAAATCTGCCTGAGCATTTCAATTTTAGCAATTTGCCCACACCAATTGTACCATTAAAAATCAAACAGAACAATTCCTTTTATAACCTAATGATAAAACGGGATGATTTTACAGGTGTGGAGCTTAGCGGAAATAAAATCAGAAAGCTGGATTTTTTATTAAAAGACGCGGTAGAAGCTGGTGCACAAAGAATAATTACATGTGGAAGCTATCAATCCAATCATTGCCGGGCAGCAGTTTTTGCGGCAAACAAAATTGGTTTAAAAACAACTCTTGTATTAAAGGGCACTGCTCCGGGTTTTGTTACCGGAAATTATCTTTTGTTAAAAATGAGCGGGGCTGAAATCATTTTTATTACGGAAGATGAATATCAGAATGTTGATAGTTACATGGAAAAACTTGCCGGTGAGGGAAATGAAAAATCTTATGTGATTCCGGAAGGGGGATCCAATGAAGTTGGTTCCTGGGGTTATGCAAAATGTTTCTTTGAAATATTGGATCAAATTGAAAAGCAACTATTAAAATGTGATACGATTGTTGTCGCAACCGGAAGCGGTGGAACACATGCTGGTCTATTAGCGGGGAAAAAATTAACAAAGTCCGATATCAATATTGTTTCTGTAAATGTTTGTGACAATGCACCTCATTTTAGGAATAAGGTTGACAAGGTGCTTGAAAAAATGAAAAAAAGATATGACTTGGATCTGAGTTGGACTGAATCAGAAATAAATATTGTTGATGGTTATGTCGGTGAAGGTTATGGACAACTTAGTGGTGCCGAGGAAAAACTCGCATTAAAAATGGTGAAAGAAGAAGGGCTTGTTTTCGATTTGGTTTATGGTATAAAAGCGTTTGGGGCAATGCTAAATCTGATGAGCAAAAATCAGTTTCCGGGCAAAGATATAATTTTTATCCATACAGGCGGAATATTTGGAGTTTTCCCATATTGGCAGGAACTGGAAAAGACTATGAGTCTCAAATAGTATGAAGTTAGACTATAAAAAAATCTTTAGGTTAAAATATATCCTCTTTGGTTTTCTTCTTTTTATATTAATCTTTTCATCCTGGTTTTATTTTTCTTTACCAGAAGTAACATTCCTAAAAAATGAAAACCCAAAGACAACTGCATTGATGGAGCTGCGCAAAGAACAGGCGAAGGAAGCAGGTAAAAAATTCCGCTTACGTCAAAAATGGGTACGATTTCAAAAAATCCCTGAATTATTAAAAAAAGCTGTCCGGATCACCGAGGACTCAGATTTTTATGGGCATGAGGGAATTGATTGGGTTGAACTTCAGGAATCGATTAAAAAAAATTTTGAGAAAGGCGGATTGGCACGCGGCGGCAGCACAATTACCCAGCAGTTGGCCAAGAATCTTTTTCTTTCAACAGAAAAATCGTTCTTCAGAAAATTCCGCGAATTGTTTATAACTTACCGCCTGGAAAACGAGATAAGTAAAAACCGTATTTTTCATCTATACTTAAATATCATTGAATTTGGCCCCGGTGTTTTTGGTGTTCAAGCGGCCTCAAGATATTATTTTAAAAAAGATGTTAGTGTTTTAACTTTGCCGCAAATTGTTCGCCTTACAGCTGTAATTCCAAAACCTTTGTCAGTTAAAGCTTCCGGCAATAGCCGTTGGTTAAAATGGAAAGCGCGCTGGATTTTAGGTAAACTGAAACTATACAAATATATAACGGTTGAACAGTACAATTCCGCAATAACAGAGTTTAAGAAGTAAGAAAAAAGAAACGCTGATCATGTTAAAGTTTTTTAAAATTCATATATTTGTATTTTTTTTTAGCAATTTTCTTTATTCGCAAAGTGCTAACCCAATAATTATTTCATTAATAGAATTTGGTGAATCCTTTCAAAAACTAAATATTTCTGAGTTGGAAAATGTATCCGGCCTTAGTAATAATTCCCGTTTTAATCCTTCCATGGTTAACCAATATGCAGATAAGATTACGCGATATTTAAACCAGCAAGGTTATCTTTATGCAAGAATTGATAAAATCGCCTATACTTTTTCAAGTGATTCTGCAAGTGTAAAAGTCAATGTTATAGGCATGCCGGGCAAAATAGTACTGGTAGGGAAAATAGAAGTAGCCAGTGATTCTTTAAGTTCAATTCTCTATCAAAATCTTTTTACGGTTCGGGAATTTGATCCCTATTCTGAATTATCGATTGAAAATGATTTAACGCAAATGCTTTCTTATGCAGCCGATTCAGGATTTGTTTTTGCAAAAGTTCGGGTCACTGATATGGATATTCGCAAAGAAGAGAATGATTTTTTCGCCGATATAAATATTCATATTTCAGAAGGTAAAAGGATTTTTATTGACCGGGTTGAATTAAACGGCAATGATTACACAAAGGAAAATGTTATTCTGCGGGAATTACCAACAGGCGTGGGCAGACAATACTCAAAATCTACCATAGAGCAAATCCCGCAACAATTAATGCGCTTGGGTATTTTTAAAAATGTTAAAACCCCGGCAATGTTGATTGGTAAAAATGGCGAATATATTCTTTCATTGGAAATTGAAGAGGGCAATGCAACTACTTTTGATGGAGTAGTTGGTTTTATTCCGGAAAATAAAACAAGCAGCAAGACAAAGTCCGGAGGATTTTTTACGGGGCTTGTTGATATTTCGTTTCGTAACCTTTTCGGAACCGCACGCAGTTTTGATGTGCACTGGGAAAAACCGGACAGAGACTCTGAGAATTTTTTCCTTCGATACACTGAGCCCTGGCTTTTGGGTTACCCGTTTGATATAAGTGGTAGCCTGGAACGAACTGTTCGCGACAGCACTTATATTGAGTGGAAAGGTGGTGTGCAAACACGTTGGCGGTACAACCGAAATTTCTCAATTGTTTCATCGCTGCAACGGCAGGTTGTTCTTCCGGATTCTTTTGCCAATGTTAATTTACGGCTTGTACGATACGAGCAAATGAACCTTGAAGTTGGCCTGGTATACGATACCCGAGACTATGCTATTAATCCCCGAAAGGGTATTTATCTTGGAAACAGCTATACTTTTGGCCTCAAAAATAATTTTGGCCCGGGTTTTTTACTGCGGGAAGACAATATTAAAACCAACGAACAAATTGAGCTGCTCAAGTTAAATTTTAAATGGTTTTACGAACTTTTTCATAACCAGGTTTTGGCGATTCAGTTAACAGGAAACCAGGTAAAGGGCAATCGTTTACAACTAACAGATTTTGTTTGGTTTGGTGGTGCTAAAACTTTGCGTGGTTATCGGGAAAATCAGTTCCGGGGAGATTTAACAGCCTGGATGAATTTGGAATATCGATTTTTGCTTGGCCGTAACTCACGTATTTTCTTATTTAATGATTGGGGTGCTTACCATTTTAAAGATTCACAAACTGAAATAGAGGAAATTCTTCCCGGTTATGGGATTGGTTTAAGATTAAATACTGGTTTGGGTATTATGGCAGTGGATTTTGGGTTAGGCAAAGGCGATGATTTTTCTCAGGCAAAAATACATTTTGGTTTGATAAACAGGTTTTAATAAATATTTTTGCAAATGTTGTAGTGTGTAAATATATTGTGTACACGAAAACAGTGTTATAAGGATTTTGAAATGCTAAAAAACATAACCTTAAGTGCTGATGAAGTACTCATCAAGAAAGCGCGCAAGAAGGCAATGATAAGAAAAACAACTGTGAACAATGAGTTCCGGGTATGGCTTAAAAAATATGCTGAAAACGAGAGTAATTCTTCAGCATATAACAGTTTGATGAAGAAATTGGAACAAGTTGATTCTGGTGGATCTTATTCTCGAGACGAATTAAATGAAAGATAAAGCATTCCTGGATACAAATATTATTGTCTATTCTTTTGATAAAAACAATACCGACAAAAAAGAAATTGCTATCAATCTTATTTCAAATTCTTTAAAGAATGAATCAGGATGCATTAGTTTTCAAGTTGTGCAAGAATTTTTAAATGTTGCTTTAAGAAGGTTTAACCCAGCATTTTCAATTGAACAATCACAACAATACTTATCAGTTGTACTTGATCCTCTTTGTGAGATTTATCCAAGTTTCGATCTTTACAGAAATACGCTTGAGATAAAAGAAAGATGGAAATATTCTTTTTATGATTCGCTAATCATCACAGCAGCATTATACTCAAATTGCAAAATCTTATATTCAGAAGATTTACAGCATGAACAGAAAATTCAGGATTTGCAAATACTGAATCCTTTTATTATTTAATCTTATAATTGACTTTAAAAATCCATCTCGATAAATTCCATATTCTCAAATATATGCGCCCGTAGCTCAATTGGATAGAGCGTTGGATTCCGGTTCCAAAGGTTGGGGGTTCGATTCCTCTCGGGCGTACATTTATTCAATCCCGGTATTTGCCGGGATTTTTTTTAATTCATTTTTAAAAGTCTTTAAAATTGCCTATTTTTGGCGCACTCAAAAATGAAAGAAATTTAAACAGGACTCTAGAGACAAATGGCAAAAAACATTACTTCCAGAAAAGATGATTACTCTAAATGGTACACAGATGTTATAATTCAATCAAAAATGGCTGATTATTCGCCGGTTAAAGGTTCTATGGTTATCCGGCCCAATGGATATGCCATCTGGGAAATGATTCAAAAACATCTTGATAAGATGTTTAAAGATACGGGTCATGTAAATGCTTATTTTCCACTTCTTATACCTGAAAGTTTTATGCAAAAAGAAGCAGAGCATGTGGAAGGTTTTGCCCCGGAATGTGCTGTTGTTACACATGGCGGCGGTTCTAAATTGGAAGAAAACCTTTATATCCGGCCAACTTCGGAAACAATTATTTGGAGTATGTACAAAAAATGGATAATGAGTTATCGCGATCTACCCATTTTAATAAATCAATGGGCCAACGTAATGCGCTGGGAAATGCGCACACGCCTGTTTTTACGCACATCAGAATTTTTATGGCAAGAGGGACATACAGCACATGAGACCGCTGAAGAAGCTGAAGAAGAAACCGTAAAAATGCTCAACGTTTATAAGCAGTTTGCAGAAGAGTATTTAGCAATTCCTGTAATTTCAGGCAAAAAATCTGATTCTGAAAAATTTGCCGGCGCTATCCATACATATTGTATTGAAGCGATGATGCAGGATAAGAAAGCACTACAGGCAGGAACTTCGCACAATCTTGGACAAAATTTTGCTAAAGCATTTGATGTACAATTCCAGGCAAAAGATGGTGCACGCAAATTTGTTTATGCCACATCCTGGGGTGTAAGTACTCGCTTAATTGGTGCATTGATTATGACTCATAGCGATGATAATGGATTGGTTATTCCTCCAAAATTGGCACAACGTCCGGTTGTCATCATTCCAATATTTAGAAGCGATGAGGAAAAAGCAAAAGTTATGGAATTTGCAGATGGCATTTATGATGAGTTGAAAAAAGAATATAACATAATCATGGATGACCGGGAAAAGTATAAACCCGGGTTTAAATTTGCGGAATGGGAGTTACAAGGTATTCCAATCCGAATTGAAATTGGCCCTAAAGATGTTGATAAAGAACATGTTGTAATGGTGCGCCGTGATTTGATGAAAAAAGAATTTGTTGCAAGAAACGATGTCTTTGAAACGGTAAAAACACAGTTAGAACAAATGCAGACAGATCTTCTGGAAAAAGCAAGGAAATTTAGGGAAGAAAATTCTTTTAATGTTGATAATTATGACGAACTTAAAAGTATTGTTGCCAAAGATGATGGCTTCGTTTACGCACACTGGTGTGGTGATGCTGCATGTGAAGATAAAATTAAATCTGAAACAAAAGCCACAATCCGTTGTATCCCTTTTGACAGAAAAGAGGAAAAGGGCACTTGTATTTGCTGCGATAAAACATCGGACGGGCGTGTAATTTTTGCCAAGGCTTATTAAAATCAAGGATTTTTATGAACAGATTTGCTGGTTCGGGTGGGATTCTTCCACCAATGATAAAAAATATATTACTGGCTAACGCGGCAGTTTTTATTCTTCAACAATCTATTTTGGGCGAGACAATTAAAGATCTGTTTATGTTGAGCGCATATGGTATTTTTGTTGAGTTTAAGATCTGGCAGCTTGCATCATATATGTTCCTCCATGGAAGCTTTGGGCATATTTTTTGGAATATGTTTGCTGTTTGGATATTCGGTTCTCAACTTGAAGAAGAAATGGGATCTAAGGAGTTCTTAAAGTATTATTTCATTACAGGTATGGGCGCCGGATTGTTTTTTACTTTAGTTGTTCCAAACCCAACACTTGGTGCATCGGGTGCAATGTTTGGTATTATGGCAGCCTGGTTGGTTAAATGGCCAAACCGGGAAATATTGTTGAATTTTCTGTTTCCAATTAAGGCTAAATATTTAATTGTATTTTTTGTATTAGTTTCATTTTTTTCAATTACAGGTCCATCGGATGGTATTGCACATGCGGCTCATTTGGGTGGATTTATAGTTGGCTACCTCTATTTAAGATGGCGCTTTTTGTTTGATACAGTCAAAGGTTTTTTCAACAGTGGTGTATCAAATCTTTCTTCCGGTAGTCCAAAATCCAAAATGAGTTATACGCGTGGTGGCTCCGGCGATAAAAAAGATTTTTACCGAAAAAGGTTAGATGAGCTGCTGGATAAAATTAACAAAGTAGGCTATATAAACCTTTCTGAAGAAGAAAGAAAAATGCTGGAAGAAGCAAGCAAGTATTTAGAAGAACATGATAAGAAGAATATGCACTAATATTTATATTTCATTCGGTTAATTTTGTAAGTCTAAAAATCGTATTGATAAATTCTATATTTCTTATAAACTTTAGATCCAATCGATTCAATGGCCTTGTTCATCAGGTCATTGTCTTCCAAAATCCAGGACATTTCTGCGGAAGTATATCCTTTTTCAAGTGCCTTTTTGATGGATCTAATATAGAAAATAGAACCAAGTCCTAAAAATTGATACTCCTTATTCACACCCATTATTAAGGTTCTGACAGACTTAATTTTTTTTATTCCAAACAATAGTTTAAATATTCCTGTTGGAAGCAGTTTACCGTTTGGAATACGGGCAAATATCTCGTTAACATTTGGCAGTGTAATACAAAACCCGATAGGCTTGCCATCTTTTTCAGCCAAAAACATCATATCACCAACAGCAATATCCTTTAAATTTGCTGCTGCATGATCTATTTCTGCATCTGTAAAAGGTACAAAACCCCAATTAGGGGTCCAGGCATTGTTGTACACTTCTTTGATCAATTTAATTTCTGATTTTATATTTTTAACGCTGATATTACGGATTGTCAATTTGTATTTTTTTTCTATCTTTGAAGCCACTCGTTCCATTTTTTCGGAGATATTATTAACAGAGTTTTCCGGAGTTGTATACCACGCCCATAAATCTTTAGCTTTTTTATTTCCAAATTCTTCAATTAGTTTAGGATAAAACGAAGGGTTGTGGCGCATCATTAAAAATGGCTTCGTTTCAAATCCATCTATCAAAGTTCCACACTCATCATTTGTTGAAGGATTCATCGGGCCAAGCATCGCATCTTTGTTTTCCTGTTTTAGCCACGATGCAGCATTTTCGAATAATGCATTTGCTGCTTCCTGATTGTTTTCACATTCAAAAAAGCCCCAAAAGCCCACATTGTCATTATGGAATTTGTTATGATTTTCATTTGTTATTGCTGCAATTCTACCAACTATTTTATCTTTTGTATACGCAAGAAAAAGCTCAATTTTAGCATGAGCAAAAAAGGGGTTCTTTTTTGTATTCAGGAGTTCATTTCGTTCCATCCGAAGCGGGCTAACCCAGTTTTCTGTATTCTTATTTGCCTGCCATTCATAATTTATAAAAAGTTTCTTTTCAATTTTGGATCTTACGGGGACAACTTTTATAGACATAAGTTTGGATTCTCCATCAACTGTATTATGTTTTGCAGCAAATTGTGATTTTACTTGTATTATATTATGCTAATTTCCTTGCCGATTTTATGCATAATATCCAGACACTGATCTAAATGCTTATCGGTGTGTGTTGACATAAAACTTGTACGAATCAGGGCTTGGTCCGGTGCAACGGCAGGACTAACGACCGCATTTGCAAAAACACCGGCATCAAAAAGTTTACGCCAGAAATAGAAAGTTTTGGCATCATCGCGAATATAAATTGGCACAATAGGGGTAATTTCGCTTTCTCCAGTATCGAATCCAAGACTCTTGAGTTCCCGACGCATTTTATCACCAATCTCTGCTAAGCGGATTCGTCGCTCCGGTTCTTTTTCGATAATATCTAAAGCGGCTAAGGCTGCTGCTGTAGCTGCAGGAGTTGGTGAGGCGCTAAAGATAAGTGGGCTGGCTGTGTGTTTTAAATAACTGATAACAACTTCCGGCCCGCACACAAATCCACCTAAAGATGCAAGGGATTTGCTAAAAGTGCTCATGATGATATCAACGTCATCTTCCAAATCAAAATGCTCGCAACTACCTCGCCCATGGTTTCCAAGAACGCCAACACCATGCGCTTCATCAATATAAACCCGGGCATTGTATTTTTTTGCGATTGCGACTAAACGGTCAAGGCATACTAAATCACCTTCCATGCTAAAAACGCCATCACTTATAATCATTTTACCTTTTTTTGGATCAACCTGAGAAATTACTCTCTCAAGGTCATCCATATCATTATGACGATACCTTTTCACCGTAGCACCATAACTTGCACGTGTCCCGGTATAAATTGATGAATGATCTGAACGGTCTATAATAAGAACATCATCTTTATGGGCCAAAGTTGCAATCGCGCCAAGATTTGTTTGGTAGCCGGTACTAAAAACCAATGCCGATTCACGATTCATCATTTTGGCGATTCGTTCTTCGAGTTCATTATGTAAATCAAGTGTACCATTTAAGAAGCGTGAGCCGGAACAACTTGTTCCATATTTTTTTGTTGCTGAAATAGCAGCTTCTATAACTCGTGGGTCTTGTGTAAGTCCAAGATAATTATTAGATCCAATCATCAATATCTGGCGGTTGTCCATTTTTACCACAGGTCCGTCATTACCGGATATTGGAATAAAATACGGAAAATTTCCAGAATTTATCGCGTCTTCAGCACGGGTATAATCCATGCATTTTTTAAAAATATCCACTTCGTCTCCGAGAAAATGTCGTTTTCTTGTACAATTTTAATGTTAGTTTGGTCAGGTCGTTGTTTTTTCTTTATACCAATAAACCGTGTCAGTTATTGATTTATCAATATTTGTATCAGGATTATATCCTAAAATCTTTCTGGCTTTTTCTATTGAAAAATGATAGTCCTTTCCACCGTTGCAAATACGATATCGTGTTAAAAGGGGTGCCTTTTTTATTTTTAAAAATAAATAAATAATTTCCATGATAAATGCAAGAACATAGGCAAGATTAAATGGCACGCTTAATCGCACTTTTTTTGCCCCAAGTTGTTCGGCAAGTTTATCAGTAAAAATTTTCCAGTTTATTTCCAAACCATCTGTAATATTAAAAGTTTCGCCTTTTGCTTCAGGTTTAAAACAAGCCAAAATAATACCATCTACGAGATTGGTGATATAAGTAGGGCACGTAAGATGCTGGCCTTTGTCAATAAAAGATATTTTTCCCTGCTCTAAAGCTTCTAAGTATTTCTCAATAAATGTATGGTCCTTTGGCCCATATACATTGCCCGGCCGGATAATCGCTACTTCCATTTTGTGTTTTGCTTTAAACTCATTTAGCCAAAGTTCAGCTTCCCGTTTTGTCTCGCAATAACTAAATATAGATTTGGTTATTGGCTCTTCTTCAGTAATATCCCTTTTATTTTTAAAACCGGATATTGCTGTTGTACTGATATGAACAAATCGTTTTACATTCGATTCTTCAGCACAGGTGGCCATATTTTTAGTGCCAGCAACATTTATATCATAAAAGTTTTCATAAGAATCCCAATCTGAAGCCAAGCCTGCAACATGAATAACAATTTCAATATTTTCCATCGCAGGTTTTAAAGAATCCCGATTTGTTATATCTCCATGAACAAGTTCAATATTAAGGCCTTCTATCAAAGACAGATCGGAGGATTTACGAACAATACCACGTACCTTGTGGCCCTCTTGTAATAGTTTTTCTGCAACATGGCTGCCTATAAAACCATTAACTCCGGAAACCAGGACTAATCCCATCAAACACAACCCTTAATAAATTATAAAAAGATCCGTTAAAACGCCGATCGCTGCATGTAAAACAAAAACGTAAATAAATGAGTTTGTCCGTAAAGCAATTGCACCAAAAATTACCCCAACTACAATCGAGCCAAAAATTTCACCATCAGGTTTCCCTAAATGAATTAAGCATGAAGAAATTGTCTGGATTAAAACTGCATTCAGGGGCCCAAATTTTTTAGACAATCCAAATAGTAAAAAACCGCGAAAATAAAACTCCCATGCAAAATAATATAAAATGACATAGGCAAGCTCATAATATAATAGCCATTCTTTATTTGTATGTAAAAGCTTTAATAAAGGATATTCTTTTTGAATATCGCCCATCTGTGCTGCTAAATAAATTACCGGTACTATTATAAACGGCACAATTAAAAGGACAAGTTTTAAACCAAACCTGGAATTTCCAAAGTGTAATCCAAAATCTTTTAAAGAACGTTTTTTAAAAGATTTAATGTATATAACCGGAATAACAAATAGTAGAATGAAAAATGAAAAAAACTGCCCAATATAGCTAAAAAAACCACTTTGAATATCCGTCAAATTTGCGGGCAAAAAGTTTGAAATAAAATCAGCATTGCCATAATACCAATAAATTGTTAATAATATTGGGGCACTTATTAACAGGATGTATTCATCAATGTCTTTTTTGTCAAACTTTAAAACTGAGATAAAGTCTTTCATACCTATTTACCAAAATGTGGGCTTAGTGTTTGACCAATATAGTTAAATATTTTCTTTGCTAAAAACCAACTAAAAACAGCCCATGCAAGCCCGGCGATTATATCAATAACATAATGATACCGAAGATACGTAAGAGAAAATATAATTGCGATAGCAAGCGGTAAAAGTATGTTAAAAATTTTCTTGTTATATTTATTGGCTGCTAGCATGGTTACCATTACAATGGCCGCATGTAAACTGGGGAATGCATCAAGTTTATTTGGTTCTAATGCTAAAATTAAGTTTTTAATTGCTGATGAAAAAAGCAATCCGTTTAGTTCGATCGTTTGAATGTCTGCAAGGAAGAAACGTGGCCCCATAACAGGGATGAAAAAATACATTACATAGGCACCATAATAACAAACGAAAAACGCAAAGATAGTGCTTTCTAACTCAACCAGCATATTTTTTTTGTAAAGCCAGATTAATATAATAAATGGCATTGGAAAGTATATAAAATAGCACAAGTATAAAATCTCTGTTAAAGCGGGGAAGGTGAAACTTTCCAGCCAAACAGTGGGATTTACGCCAAACATTGAAAAGTCAATTTCACTCATTAATAAATCATAACGGTTGGCATTAAAGTAGGGTAAAATCATAAAAAAGGTTTCGAATATTAAAAATAGGAAAATGACCGGATAAACAAACAACATAACCCGCTTAAACCGATTATCTGAAAACCGGGCTTTCCCCGCAAAAAAAATCAAAGTATAAAGCAGGATTAATGCAATAAACATTACTGTTTTATAAGGGGTTTGATTAAAGGAAATAAAATAAATAACACTTATAAAGGTTAGAAAGATGAAATTTATTAAGTCAACCGAACTGATGTTTTTTAAAAATGGTTTCAAGTTTTCCTCTTGTTTTACCGTTGCCAATATGAATAAACTTTTTTAAACTCTTTAATAATTTAAATGCAAATTTAACAATATTCTTATAATAAAGAAGTAAAGAATTGTCTGTAATATGTTGAAAGATTGTCATAAATGAAGGTTCTGATTACCGGAGCTAATGGCTTTATAGGAAGCTCATTGGCAAAAAAACTTGTAAATCAAAAACACACTGTCCGTTGTTTTGTCCATTCTTCAAGTAACATTCGTTGGCTTACAGATTTGAAAGCAGAGCTTTTTTACGGAAATCTCTTTGATAAAGTTTCTTTGAAAAATGCATTAAAGGATGTTGATATTGTTTACCATCTTGCCGGTGCAACAAAGGTGGTTAACACAAGTGATTACAATCGTATAAATTATATTGGCACAAAAACACTTATTGATACGATTGTTGAGAATAAAATTAAATTAAGGCGATTTCTTTTTGTCAGTTCTCAGGCAGCTTACGGGCCTGCTAATTCTTTAGAGCCAATTACAGAAAACCGATTTCCAAAACCGCTGACACTTTATGGCAAGAGCAAATTAAAAGCTCAGCAATATATTGAAAGCTTTACAGATAGAATCCCTTTTACTATAATAATTCCGTCTTCCGTTTATGGCCCGCGGGAAACGGACCTTCTGGATTTTTTCAAGACTACTAAAATGGGAATAATTCCCAAATTGGGAGGTAGTGATAAATATTTAAGCCTGGTTCATGTAAACGATTTGACCGATGGAATGATCGAAGCAGGAAAAAGTGATGTTGCAAATGGGAAAAAGTATTTTTTGACTAACCCCATCCCATATTCTTGGAGTGAAATTGCGCGTGTTACATTAAACTATTTTGGAAAAGGGGCAGTGCGTGTAAATATTCCTTTGCCATTGATGAATTGTGTTGCCGCTGCAACAGAACTCTTCTCCAAAATAACGAAAAAACAAAAAATTTTAAGCCGCCAAAAAGTAATTGAAATTAAACAGGATTTTTGGATTTGCAGCCCTGCACAAGCAAAAAACGATTTTGGGTGGGAAGCAAAAATTGACCTTGAAGAAGGAATAAAAGAAACCTTAGGATGGTATGTCGCAAAAGGATGGTTATAACAGCAACTGGTACAAGGAGTGGTTTGGCGAAGATTATTTGGTTGTTTATCAGCACCGCGATGATTCTGATGCAAAGCAATTGATAAAACTGATCGCTTCTAATACAAACATCTCAAAAGAAAGCAAACTGCTGGATTTGGCTTGCGGAAATGGAAGACACGCATACCTGGTTTCAAAATATACTCAAAATGTTTTTGGATTGGATTTGTCGGAGCACTTGTTAAGCGAGGCACGCAAAAAAAAAGTTGTCAATCAATCTCCGGCCTTTGTCCGGGCCGACATGCGCTATTTCCCCTTTAATATTAAATTTGATATTATTTTTAGTCTGTTCACTTCTTTTGGTTACTTTGAAGATGACGCCATGCATCTGCAGGTTGCCAGGGAAATACAATCCAGCTTAAAAGAAAACGGCTTATTTGTAATCGATTATTTTAATCCGAATTATGTTGAGAAAACGCTTGTTGCCAGAGGTAACAGAGCTGTTGGTGATATTGAGGTTGAAGAAGAGCGCTGGATTTCTAACAAGCGGGTTCATAAAAATATTATTATTCAACGTGATGGAAAATTGAAAACATTTCACGAATCTGTTCGCATGTTTGAATTGGAAGAGCTAACCTCATTATTAAACGAAGCTGGAATAATCACCAAAAAAGTTTTTGGTGATTATGATGGATCGCCATATAATAAAAATTCCAAAAGGATGATCGTTTTTGCGGAGAAAAAATAAATATGAAAGGCTCACTTAAACAGCAAATTCAATATCTTGTAGATTTGGAAACTGAAGGATGGAATACAAAGAATCCCGATTTGTTTGTATCAATAATACATCCGGATATGGTTTGGCCTTGGCCGCCAACTGCAAATGCTCATGATCCGGTTGATTGGGTTTTTGTGATGGGGCGATTTAATAAAGAAAGGTGGACAGCAGGTTGGCAGGAGCTTTTTGATACTCATGATCTGATCCATAACAATCGTACAATTAAAAAGATTGAAATTACGGAAGAAGAAGATGGTGCATTCGCCGTTGTCGATATTGACACCTTATGGCGGAATAAAAAAACGAAAGAAAACTCTCTCTGGAAAGGCAGGGTTTGTAAAATTTACACAAAAATGCCAAATGGAGAATGGAAGCTAATCTCACATACAGGTGCATTGGAATATTAATCTTAAGGATTTAAGCTATTTATGAACCCAGATTTCTATAAAACATCAACTAATTTTAAAGATTATATAAACGGCAATGATAGTTTGCGTCCTTTTTATGCAGAAGCATTGTCGCCGGATTGGAAAAAGCTTTGCGAAAATGTACATCAAAATTTTAAACGGCAGGATGTAGTTCTGGAGCTGAGAAACCAGAATAAAAAAAGCAATGATTCATCAATCCAGAAAAACGTAGATCTTTTAAAGAAAGAAAAAACATTAATTGTGGTTACAGGCCAGCAAATGGGATTGATGGTATCACCGCTTTATGTTGTTTATAAAACCCTGAGCACAATTAAGCTTGCTGAAAAACTTAACAAGGAAGTAGATGGATTCAACTTTGTACCGGTTTATTGGCTGGAAGGTGAAGACCATGATTTTGAAGAAGTAAACCATTTAAATTATTTCGATTCTGCCGGGTTGCTGCAAAAATTGCATCTTGAAGAAAATGAAGCAGAAAAAGGCCTTCCGATGAATAAACGTTTATTGGGCCAGGATATTGAAGAATTGCTAAAATCTTTAAAAGAGAATTTGCAAAAAACGGATTTTAGTGATGAGTTTTTTGTCAACCTTGAAAAAATTTATAAAAAAGGAGAAAACTGGCTTGAAGCCTTTTCAAATCATTTATCAATAATTTTTAGTGGTAAAGGATTATTGCTTTTTAATGCCGGCACAAAGCGAATCAAAGAACTGAGCAAGCCTTTTTTTGAAAAAGTAATAATTGAAAACGAGTCACTTGTATCTGCATTTTCCCGTCGATCTAATGATCTTTCTAAAGCAGGCTATAAAAACCAGGTTAACATACAAAATGACCGGGCTTATCTTTTTTTGAACCATAATGATGGACCAAGGCTTTCCTTACTAAGGCAAAATAAATCATTTTATGTCCGTGAATTAGATGAGCAGTTTTCCCTCGAACAGATGCTTACTATGCTTGATGAGAATCCAAGTTGGTTTTCATCCACAGTTTTAACGCGGCCATTATGGCAAAGCTGGCTTTTACCGGCAGTATCGTATGTTGCCGGCGCGGCAGAAATTGCGTATTGGGGGCAGCTTAAAAGTGGTTTTAACCAACTTGGATTGATAATGCCACAGATTCAACCACGACACTCAATTACCTTAATTGAACCCAAAATTGACAGGCTTATTAAAAAGTATAATGTCACTATAAATTCAATCTCCCGTGATAAAACAATATTTTTAAAAGATTATTTTAACCGCAACCAGCTAGCAAATGTGAATAAGGCGTTTAGTGATTATGAGCAATTAACAATTAAAAACAGGGAAGCTGTAAAAAATCTTGTTGCGGAAATTGACCCAACTCTAAGCGGACCAACAGAGAAATCATTTGGCGCTATTTTATCAACAATTGAGAAACTGCAGAACCGGCTTGTAAATCGTGTGCGGGAAAAAGATGAAACAACGCAGAAACATTTAGGGGCTATTTTTAACTCACTCATGCCAAGTGGAGTTCTTCAGGAGCGGATATTGAGCAGCGTTTATTTGGAAAATAAATATGGGCAAGAATGGATTAATACAGTTTATAATGAAATCGATGAAAACTTTCAACATCATTTAGTCGTAAAGATTTAACATGGAAAAGAATAACTTACCAACACCTTTTAAAGAAAAGTCACGCCCATTATGGGATGATATTTTAAAGTTTTCCCGGAAAAAATATGGATGGGCTTTTTTATTAATATTAATTGGATTGTTTGGACTAGTAATTCCGGTTATTCCGGGCTTACTACTTTTTCTTTTTGCGGCAGCTTTGTTAAAACCCGGCCTGATGGCAAAAGTACGGGCTAAATTAAATTCCCTCTTTAAGTAGATTCTGTTTCTTCTAAGTTCGCTTTTATCATTTTCTTTTGAATCTCATTAGCTTTCTTGCCAGTATAAAATCCGGCAAATCCATGGATTGGCCCCATTAAAAAATAAACGATACCAGCATACCCAGGTTGTCCATCAAATAAGAGTACTAAAATTGAGAGAATAGCAATCCCAACAGTTATCAAGTTTGCGCGAATAGATGAGATTGTCAGATAACATTCTAGTTCATCAAGTTCTAATTCTGATCGCAATCTATAAGCTCTATAAACAAGCAATGCTAAAATTCCAAAAACACCAATAATTCCAATCCCATAAAAATACATCATTCCGGCTTGTTGAAAAAAACCGCTGGAAAGCCAAGTAACTCCTTCCGGCAAAATAAATAATTTCTCGGGATTTTCATTTAAGGTTATTCGCCACAAAAAGGTTGCTAAAAATTTGAGAGGGTAGGCGAAAAATAGTATCAGAAAAAGAAATGCACCGTTCAAAAGCGACGTGACAAAGTCTTCCAGACCATAGCGTCTGAAAAAGATATAGTGATAACGCCAGGCCATCATCAGCATTAAAAAAGAGACCAGGAAAATAGGCAGGTCTTTGATTGTTAACCAAAGTTCGTAAAATGTAACAGGTACATTTACGGAGACAACTAGCAAAGTAAGGGTAACTGCAAACACACCATCAGAAAGCCCTTCAAGCCTGGATATGTCGCCACCACGCCAGCGAAACATAGGATCGGCCGGGGCTCGTTTATTAAATAAATGTTCACGAATCATTTGGGAGGTCGCTTTTTGCTAATAACCAAAATCTATTTCAGGAAAAGTGTTTAAAACTTCTCAAGCTCTTTGTTTACTTTTTGCAATAAAACTTTTGTTTCCCTTACAGAAAGAAAGGCACTTTTAAAACCTGAAATTATTACTTCTTTTAAATCGTCCATGTCCATATTGGCATGTTTAGATGCCAGATAAAATTCATTTGAAGCAGTTGTATCGGAAATTAATCGGTTATCAGTATTTACTGTAACTCGTAATCCAAAATCAAAATAAAACTTAAACGGGTGAGCTTCAAACGAAGCCGCGGCTTTAGTTTGTACATTACTCGATAAACATATTTCCAATGGAATACGGTGATCGTTTACATAATTGAGCAGATCGCCATCTTCCTTTAAACGTGTACCATGGCCAATTCTGTGTGCTCCGCAATAATGGATTGCCTGGTGGATACTTTCCGGTCCGTAAGCTTCACCGGCATGAGCAGTACAATTAATATTGTTGTTAAGAGTTAAATAAAAAGCTTCCCTGTGGTGTTTTGCAGGGTAATTTTCCTCTGCACCTGCAAGATCAAAAGCTACCACTCCGCGATTTTTGTAAGCTACTGCCAGCTCGGCCAATGCAATTGATGTTTGCGGATTAATATTGCGCATCCCACAAATTATAACACCTGTTTTAATATCAAACTTTCTTTCCGCGCGCTGCATTCCGTTTACAACAGCATCAACAATTTCTGGGAGTTTCAATCCTTTTTTCTGATGAAGAACCGGCGAGTACCTTACTTCGAGATAACGTATATTTTCTTCAGCTGCATCTTCAGCTAGTTCAAAAGAAGCACGTTCGATGGCTTCCAGCTCTTGTAAAACGGATAAGGTGATATCGAAGGGTTTTAAATATTCTACCAGACTTTTACAATTAAAACCGGGCATTAAAATCTTCTTTAAATCATCTTTATTTGTAGTCGGCAATTCTACATTTTGTTTTTGTGCCAATTCTAAAATTGTATCCATGCGCATACTACCATCAAGGTGGCAGTGTAAATCTGTTTTTGGCATTTCTTTGATTGTTTTAAGATCGATACTCATATTTTTTCCTGTCAGTTAAAATTTAATAATAGTCTGTATTAAAAAAAGGAACAAACGCGTTAATTATGGCAGATTCAAAAGCCTGACTTCTTGTGTATAAATTTTCAGTCAAAATACCAAAAGCACCATTATTCGAATGGACATCTTTTTTGCCGGAGGCTTTATCAATTACTTCTGCCAGCTCCTTTTTATCATTGAATAATGGCAAGCTTATTTTTTCCGGTAGCGGAATTCCTGCTGAACAGCCAAAGAAGCCAATCTTGCCATTATAAATATAAACCCAGTTTTGCAAAATAGCCTGGTTTGTATTTTTCTCGATTTCGCTGGTTAAAAAAACACCGCCTTCCATGCCGATTGCAAAGTTAACCGGGGTGGTGGAAATTAATGTTTTATATGTAAAAAAGGCCCTGTTGCGGGCCCCGTTTAAAACTTCATTTAATGTTAGCGGCATATTTGAAACAGATGATGGCGCGCTTACGGATAAAAATTTTGATTCAGATTTAAACTTATTCGGAAAAGTCTGTCCTAATTTTTTTATGGCAGAATAACAAGCCTTTTCTTTTGCCTTGTTTTTTGAACCGATGGCAATAATCATCTATTGTCAGAGGAATCTTCTACAGCAGGCGTAAACAATTCTTCTTCGCCCGGATCTTTTTCTTCTTCCTGAACTTCTTTTGTAGTTTCTTCATCGGATTGCTGATCATCAGACTGATCATCCGATTGCTCCATAATATCAATTGCCGATTCTAAACTACTGTCTTCATCGCCTTCTGTTACTTCTTCAACTACCTCTTCATCGGGCTCTTGGTCTTCGGCTTCAGGGTCTTCTATTAAACCAAGTGCTTGTCTGTAAACGGTCATCGCAGAATCTGTAGTAGCCAATTCAGATGTATTAGCGGGGTCTTTTAATTTAATCTGAGACAGAATGCTGAAATCTGAATTCGGAAAAAGACTGCTGACGAGTCGATATCTGCCGGCTGCTTCATCCACAAGACCAATTTTTGCTTCAACAAGGGCACGACGATAGACAGCTTCTGATTTTGATTGGTTATCATCGCTGTCAGGATATTTTAAAGCCTGGTCATAATAATCTATTGCATTCTTGTAGTCCACAGAGTCTGTAGTAACAATCCCGGGATTAAAAAGGGCAGCGCGTTCCCACCATTTTCCAAGTTGTACATAAATTTTAGGAATGCGTTCAGGAATAATGTTTTCTTTTACAAGGCGATGCAATTGATTCATCTGGTCTTCAAATTTATCCATATTGCCGTAAGCTTCAGCGATCTTTATTTGGGCATCAATATGCAGGTTGGATGTAGGGAAATCGAGTAGCAGTTTTTTGTAATCTTTTATGGCATTTTCATAATCGCCGGATTCCATTTTTTTATCGGCCATTTGCATCATTTCAGCATCAGTGATTTGCGTATAATCAATATCCTCTTTTTGAGTACCGCCACACGATAAAAATAGTGTTAGTAAAATTGTTAAGGCTGTAACTTTCAAGTATGTCATCATTTTCTCCATGACGTTAATTAGTGCATATTTTTACGGCGTTTTCAATATTTGTAAAAATGTGGTTTTCATCAATCGTTTTTACTTTTTTGTCTCTTACGATCCATTGACCGTCAATCATCACATGTTCTACATCATTTGCTTGCGTGGAATATACGAGTTTCGAGTAAATATTGTCGAATGGAATTGAATGAACTTGATTTAATTTAATAAAAGTTAAATCTGCTTTTTTTCCAATTTCAATACTTCCGATCTGATCCTTTAAGCCCAGTGTTTCCGCACCGTTAATTGTGGCCAGCTTAAATACATCTTGTGCAGGCATTGCTTGTGGCCCATTTGTTGGTTTTTGTATTAGTGCCGCCAACCGCATTTCCATAAAAACATCCAGATTATTATTGCAGGGCGCACCATCAGCACCTATCGATACTTTAATGCCACGTTTCAAAAAATCAGGAATGGCTGCAATACCAGAACCCAATTTCAGATTTGATGATGGGCAGTGCAACACTTTTATTTCTTGCGCTTTTAAAAGTTGTTTTTCATTTTCATCAAGCCAGATACAATGCGCCAAACATAAGTTCTCCCGTGCAAAACCAAGTTTGTCGAAAACTTCTACATTACGTAACCCAAACCGTTTTTTTACCATATCAAGTTCATCTGGGTTTTCCGATGCATGTGTATGAAACAAAGTATTATGTTCTTTTGCCAATCGTCCAGTCTCAATCAAAAGTTCATCCGAACATGAAACAGCAAATCTCGGTGCAAAGGCATAACGAATCCGCCCATTGCCGCTGCCATCCCATTTTTTTAATAGCCGGACACTTTCATCAATACTATTGTGCGTGTCTTCATTTAAGCCATCCGGAATTTTGCCATAATCCATCATTGTTTTGCCGGCAAATGCGCGGATACCGCTTTTCACCAATTCTTCAAATATCACATCCTGGTGCTGGACAGTGCCCATATCGAGAATGGTAGTAGTGCCGGATTTTAGTAATTCTGACAAACCAAGTTGCGCACTTAGTCTCAACGTTTCCGGTTGATGGGCAGCTTCAAATGGCCAAATTTTTTCTTTGAGCCAATCCAAGAGAGATAGATCATCTGCAAGGTTACGGAAAAGGGTTTGGCAAAGATGGATATGAGTTTGAATTAGACCGGGTGTTACAACGTAGCCTTCAGCATCAAAAACATCATAACCTTGTGCAGGGATATTTTTTGACACTTGCTCAATTCGGTTTTCTGAAACCAGGATATCGCCTTTGAAAAAATCAAAGGAGGGATTCATTGTAACAATTTGTGCGTTTTTTATGAGAATTTTTGATGGCATAAATTTAATCGAAATAAAAACTTACCAAAGATAAATCGTCATTGGCTTTTGATCAAGTTATTAATCTTTCGGTTTTTTTATGTTTAGGGATTTGAATGGATGATAAGTTAAATTGAGCCTTACATTAAATAATGAATATGTGTAACTTAAATACATACGCAGATCATATAATTCAAAAATTGAAATTAATAAATAAAACTTTTTTACGATAAAAACGTGGTTCTTTGTACCATCAATTTCTTTTTAAATTCAAACCTATATTATTATTGAAGGAGGTATTCCATGCAGCTTATTAAGCTATTGATTCTCTTAGTTTTCACTTGCTCATTTTCTCTAGCGCAAGATGAAGCCAGGTTATTGCGTTTCCCGGCCATTTTTGATAACCAGGTTGTTTTTACATATGCCGGCGATTTATACACAGTTGATGCAAATGGCGGTGTAGCGCGCAAATTAACGAATCATGATGGTTTTGAAATGTTTGCACGTTTTTCGCCAGATGGCAAAAATTTGGCATTTACCGGACAGTATGATGGCAATACAGAAGTCTTTTTAATGCCTTCAAATGGTGGTTCGCCAACAAGGTTAACATTTACCGCAACTTTAAACCGCGACGATGTGGCTGACCGTATGGGGCCAAATAATATTGTAATGGCCTGGAAAAAAGATGGTAGTCAGGTGGCTTTCCGTTCTAGAAAAAAATCTTACAATAGTTTTAATGGATCTCTATTTCTGGTGAGCCCAAAAGGAGGCTTACCAGAGCAAATCCCTGTACCCCGTGGTGGTTTTCTCTCTTTTTCTGATGATGGTTCTCAGATGGCTTATAACAGGGTTTTTCGTGAATTCCGAACCTGGAAAAAGTATCGCGGTGGTATGGCCGATGATGTTTGGATTTTTGATTTTAAAACTAAAAAAATTGAAAATATTACTAATAATCCAGCGCAAGATATTATCCCGATGTGGCTTGGAAATAGAATTTACTTTCTCTCCGATCGTGATGAAAATAAGCGCATGAATTTATACAGCTATGATCTGACATCGAAACAAACGAAAAAGCTTACTCAATATTCTGAGTTTGACATAAAATTTCCGTCTTTGGGTAAAACCAATATTGTCTATGAAAACGGTGGGTACCTTTACAAGTTTGATACCCAATCTGAAAAATCAAGTAAAATAAAAGTGATTATATCAGATGATTTTCTTGGTAGCCGGAAAGAACTTAAAGATGTGAGTAAATCGGTTAGTAATTATGAGATATCTCCAGATGGAAAACGCGCCTTGTTTGGTGCCCGTGGAGATGTGTTTACTGTGCCTGTAAAAGAAGGACAGACCCGAAATCTTACAAAATCATCTGCAATTCATGAAAGAAATTCCAAGTGGTCTCCCGATGGAAAATGGATTGCTTTTATTTCTGACAAAAGTGGTGAAGATGAAATTTATATTCAGGCACAGGATGGCAGTGCAAATGCTGTTCAGATCACCAAAAATGGTGAAACCTACAAATATCAAATGTACTGGTCGCCGGACAGTAAAAAATTGTTATGGGGTGATCGCAGGCAAAGATTGAGATATGTAGATATCGATTCAAAAAAAATTAAAGAAGTTACAAAAGCAAATGCTTGGGAAATCCGCAATTACGCCTGGTCTCCGGATAGCAAATGGATTACCTATGAATTTCCTGAAGAAGAAGTAATGAACAGGATTTATGTTTATTCTCTTAGTTCGGGCGAAGCCAAACCGGTGACAGAATCCTGGTATAATTCCTCAAACCCTGTTTTTAGTCAAGATGGAAAGTATCTTTATTTTACTTCTAACCGGGATTTCAATCCTATTTATAGCAATACAGAATGGAACCATGCCTATCAGGATATGTCGCGGATTTATATATTACCTTTAACAAAATCTGCAAAGTCACCATTTGCGCCAGAAAGTGATGAGGTGGCAATTAAGTCTAAAGAGAAAAGGGATAAAAAAGATAAAGATAGCAAGGACAAAAAAGTAACTGTTAAAGTTGATTTTGCCGGAATAGAAAATCGTGTAATTGGTCTCCCGGTTTCAGCTTCAAATTATTTTAGCATTGTTTCTGTTGGTGATAAACTTTACTACGGACGAAGGGGAAGCAAGGACGCTAAAACGAAACTGTTGATGTACAATTTTAAAGATAAGGAAGAAAAAGATCTTGGTGAGGTGAATGGTTATGAAATTTCTGCTGATGGTAAAAAAATGCTTGCCTCTGCCAATGGATCTTATG
Source organism: Calditrichota bacterium (assembly GCA_013112635.1). Classification (NCBI taxonomy): domain Bacteria; kingdom Pseudomonadati; phylum Calditrichota; species Calditrichota bacterium. The sequence continues at coordinate 374,596 of JABFGF010000005.1, forward strand.
CTATAATTGATTTACCAAGTGCCCCAGTTAAGCTTGATAAAAAACTAAATCTTGCAGGAATGGAAGTATTGGTTGATAAAAAAACAGAATGGAAGCAAATCTTTAACGAGAATTGGCGTCAAATGCGGGAATTTTTTTATGCTCCAAATATGCATGGTGTGGACTGGTTAGCAATAAAGAAAAAATATGAACCACTGTTAGCGTACGTGAATCACCGCAATGACTTAACCTATATAATGGGCGAAATGGTTGGTGAACTAAATGTTGGACATGCATATGTTGGCGGAGGTGACCGTACTAATCCTAAACGGATAAAACTTGGATTATTAGGGGCACAAATAAAAAAAGATGCCTCCGGATATTACAAAATCACTAAAATTTTGAATGGAGAGAATTGGAACAACAGGTCGCGTTCGCCTTTGACAGAGGTTGGTGTAGATGTTTCTGTTGGTGATTTCATAATAGCCGTTGATGGAAAAGATCTAAAAAGTGTTAACAACATTTATACTACATTAATAAACAAAGCTGGAAAACAAACCATTCTTAAGGTGAATAAGAACCCACAAGAAAAAGGGGCCCGTACGGTAACTGTAAAACCAGTTGCGGATGAATCCCGTTTATACTACCTGGATTGGGTAAATGGAAATATTGAAAAAGTAAATAAGGCAACGAACGGTGAAGTTGGCTACATCCATATTCCTGATATGGGCCGAGGTGGCTTAAATGAATTTGTAAAACATTTTTATCCGCAAATCCGCAAAAAAGCTTTAATTGTGGATGTTCGTGGAAATGGTGGCGGAAATGTTTCTCCAATGATTATTGAAAGGCTACGTCGCGAGGCTGTGATGATTAATATGGCACGAAATACAAGCCCGGGGCCAAATCCTGGAAGTATAATTTATGGACCGATGATTGCCTTGGCTGATGAATTTTCAGCATCTGATGGAGATATTTTTACATTTCGGTTTAAAAAACACAAATTGGGTAAAGTGGTTGGTAAACGCACATGGGGAGGCGTTGTAGGGATTCGTGGATCATTGCCGTTTGTTGATGGTGGCGATTTAAGGAAACCTGAATTTTCGCGTTATGACCTTGAAGGTAAAAAGTGGTTGATGGAAGGTATTGGGGTTGAGCCTGATATTTACGTTGATAATGATCCTTACAAGGAATTTACCGGCGAAGACCAGCAGCTTAACAGGGCGGTTAAAGAAATTATGGATGAACTAAAAACAAAGAAAAAAGAAATTAAACCTATCCCGGCTTATCCAGATAGAAGGTAGTTTCATTTTAAATTTAAATATAAAGGCTGTCCAAATGGATAGCCTTTTTTTATGGAAATCCATTTATTTTATGAATTAATCACTTTTATTTTTACACGTCTTATTATCTAATAAAAGTGGTCGAAAACCTCTCTTTAATTTTGATTTAATTAAGATATAATTTTAAATTACCAGCTTACATTTTAGCAAATATCAAATACCTAAAAAGGAGTAGTAGAATGAGTGTTCGTGTAGCAATAAACGGTTTTGGCCGTATTGGAAGATTGGTTTTCCGGGTTATCCAGGAAACAGAAGGCGTTGAGGTTGTGGCAATTAATGATTTGACAGACGCAAAAACCTTGGCCCACTTATTAAAATATGATTCAGTCCATGGCCGTTTCCCCGGCGATGTTAGTTTTGAAGGAGATACTTTGGTAGCAGGAGGATCCAAAGCAAAAGTATTGGCAGAAAGAGATCCTGCAAACTTGCCATGGGGAAAAATTGGTGTGGATGTTGTTGTTGAAGCAACTGGTATTTTCCGCGCAAAAGCACAAATTATGAATCACATAAATGCCGGCGCTAAAAAAGTGGTTTTAACAGTCCCCGCAAAAGATCAAATTGATAACACCATCGTTTTAGGCGTAAACGATGATGATTTAAAAGCATCCGATCTTATTGTTTCAAATGCCTCTTGCACAACAAACTGCCTAGCGCCTGTTGCAAAGGTTTTACATGATTCATTTGGAATTAAACGTGGTCTAATGACTACAATCCATGGTTATACAAACGATCAGCGTATTCTGGATTTACCGCATTCCGATTTACGCCGTGCCCGTGCTGCAGCCGAAAATATTATCCCAACAACAACCGGGGCTGCAAAAGCGGTTGGTAAAGTTATAACTGAATTAAATGGAAAACTGGATGGCGGCGCGATGCGTGTTCCTGTTAGTGACGGTTCTTTAGTTGACCTCGTTTGTGAATTGGAAAAAGATACAACAGTTGAAGAAATAAACGCTGCAGTTAAAGCGGCAGCAAACGGCCCGATGAAAGGAATTCTTGAATATACAGAAGACCCAATCGTTTCTACGGATATTATTGACAATCCGCATTCAAGTGTTTTTGATGCGCTGTCAACAACTGTTATGGGTGGCAACTTCATAAAAATACTTTCCTGGTATGATAATGAATGGGGTTACTCTTGCCGTGTTGTTGATTTGTTGAAAAGAATGGCGACAATGTAGATTGTTGTTAGATTAAAGATTAATAATCTTCTATTCGCAGAGGGCTGTAAAAGGCTCTTTGCGATTTTGTAATACTAAAAGATAGGTGGAGAAAAGAATGGCCAAGCTGACAATTGATAATGTAGATTGCAGGGATAAAAAAGTTTTAATACGATGCGATTTTAACGTTCCATTGGATGAAAACCTTGAGATTACGGATGACCGTAGAATAGAATCTTCTCTTAAAACCATAAAAAAAGTTTTATCGGACGGTGGCTCTGCAATACTCTGTTCTCACCTTGGCAGACCAAAAGGCGAAGTTAAAGAGAATATGCGCTTATTACCTGTTGCAAAAAGGTTGTCTGAATTACTCGACACAAATGTACCATTGGCACCAGATTGCATAGGCAGCGATGTTTTGGCTATGAAAAATGATTTGAAACCCGGCCAGGCCCTGCTTCTTGAAAATCTCCGCTTTCATAATGAAGAGACAAAAAATGATTCTGATTTTGCCCGGCAACTGGCACAAGGTTGTGACATTTTTGTAAATGATGCGTTTGGAACGGCACATCGTGCTCACGCTTCTACACACGGGGTTACTGAATATTTTGATCAGTGTGCCGGAGGCTACCTGATTGAGAAAGAATTAAAATTTTTAGGAGATGCTATTGCAAATCCGGAAAGACCGATGGTTGCAATTTTAGGTGGTGCAAAAATCTCCAGCAAAATTGATGTAATTTACAACTTGCTCGGAAAAGTGGACTCACTGATAATCGGTGGTGGAATGGCTTACACTTTTTTTAAAGCACAAGGTTTTGAGATTGGCTCCTCATTGTTGGAAGAAGATAAACTTGAAATTGCTTTAGAGATTATGGACAAAGCAAAATCCAGTACAACAAAACTATTACTCCCTGTTGACATTCTTGCTGCAGATAATTTTGATAATGATGCCAGAAGTGAAATTTTTTCTTATGATTCACTAAGCAGCAAAATGATGGGTTTGGATTGTGGTCCAAAAACTATTGAAAAATTTAGCCAGGTCGTTTCCAATGCAAAAACAATAATCTGGAACGGGCCAATGGGTGTTTTTGAAATGCCCAATTTTGCCCATGGTACTTTTCTCATAGCACAAGCAATGGTTGAAGCCACAGAAAAAGGCGCCATAACAATTGTTGGTGGTGGAGATTCTGCTGCAGCTGTTTCAAAGTTTGGCATCGATGATAAATTAAGCCATATTTCTACAGGTGGAGGTGCTTCATTGGAATTTCTTGAAGGCAAAGAACTACCGGGAATTGCTGCTTTAACAGAGGTTTAAATGGTTCTTGGTGTTTTATTTGTGAATCGACTGCTCGATTCAAGTATTGACTCAGTCAATACAATCCAAAAATGGAATCAATCTTTAAAGATCATAAAACTAATTTTAGGAAGTATAAAATGAAACGTAAAAAAGTAATTGCCGGAAACTGGAAGTTACACAAATCAAATAGTGAAGCACAGCAATTGGCAAACCAAATAAAAATCCGTTCTACAGATATTAAAAATGCTGACATCATTTTATGCCCGCCTTACACTGCGCTCACTGTCGTACATGATGTAATTAAAGATTCAGAAATCGGCCTAGGTGCACAAAACATGTATTGGGAAAAATCAGGTGCGTTTACAGGTGAAATAAATGCGGAAATGATTAAAAGTACAGGCGCCGGCTATGTGATTATCGGCCACTCGGAAAGACGGCAATATTTTGGCGAAACAGATGAAACAGTAAACAAGAAAATTAAAGCTGCTTTGGATGAAGGTTTAAAGCCAATAGTTTGTGTTGGTGAAAGCCTTGAAGAACGTGAATCTGACATCACCGCAAAAATAATTGAAACCCAGGTTAATGGTGCGTTATCCGGTTTAACAGCTCAACAAATGGCAGATTTGATTATTGCTTATGAACCTGTGTGGGCTATCGGGACAGGGAAAACAGCAACACCGGAGCAAGCCCAGGAAGTTCATGCTCAAATCCGCGCACTGGTGGATAGCCAGTTTGGCAACGATGTATCTTCCAATATCCGCATTCAGTATGGTGGTAGTGTTAAAGAAGAAAATGCAGAAATTCTACTGGGGCAACCAGATATAGATGGCGCACTTGTTGGTGGCGCCTGCTTAAAGGCAGAAACATTTTTACCAATTATCCAGGCAGCGGAAAAGCTTTAAGGATTGAGAGATTTTAAGATTGAAAATTGTTAGATATAAAATGCTTAGAAATCTACCTGTTCCAAGATTCTATACAATTTTTAATCTTTCAATAGTGCAGTCTTTCAATGAAATTTCTTGCAGTAGCTATAAAATCTTGCTACATTACGCAACTATAAAATTTGATGGAGTTTAAAAGTTCATGTATACGTTTCTTGTAACACTATTTGTACTTCTTAGTTTTTTAATGATTGTAATTATCCTTTTACAGGCTGGAAAAGGCCAGGGTTTAGCCGGCGCGATTGGCGGGGGAATGGCCGGACAAAGTATGTTTGGCGGACGTGGCGCTGCTGATTTTCTTACAAAAGCTACCACCTACATAGCCACAGCATATATGGTTTTAGCCCTTGGGATTGGATTATTATATAAAAGCGAAGCTGAAGATACTCAAAAAAGTCTGATCCAGAAAAAAATGGAAGAACAACAAGCTAATGAACAACCTTCTTCATTACCTGTTGCCAATCCAAGTGGAGATGTAATTCCGGAAATTCCAGCTCAGGAAACACAAGAATAGTTTTAATTGCTGGGGTGGTGGAACTGGTAGACACGCTATCTTGAGGGGGTAGTGGGCTTATGCCCGTGCGGGTTCAAATCCCGCCCTCAGTACGAAAACTTAGTCCGTTGAAATATTTTTAACGGACTTTTTTTTTATATCAACGTAAAAAATCGGGTTTTTGATACATGATTGAATTTTTTAACCAGATTGACACCGCATTATTTATCTTCCTGAATGTGACAATTGCTAACCCTGTTTTTGATATAATAATGCCATTTATTACTAATAAGTGGACCTGGGTTCCGGTTTGGCTTTTACTGATGGTTGGGCTGATTTGGAAGGGTGGCAAACAAGGTAGATGGATTTTACTGGTGGCAATCCTGACAGTTTCAAGTTCCGATTTGATTGCTTACCGGGTTTTGAAGAAAAATATTAAACGTGTCCGGCCTTGTAATGTAATCGAACAAACTCATCTCACAGTTAGAAGAAGCAAATCACCTTCTATGCCATCGAACCATGCTTCAAACTTTTTTGCTCTTGCAACTATATTTTCCTATTTCTTCCGCCGATATAGATATTGGTTCTATGGAACTGCAACGCTTGTGGCCTTTTCCAGAATATCAGTTGGTGTACACTATCCATTTGACGCATTGGCCGGAGCCTTATTAGGATACTTACTTGCCAGGTTGATGATTTATTTATATAACAAATTTATTTATCCCAGATTTATTTTAACTTGATGAAAACAGGAGAAATATGGCTATTAATCTAGAAACCGAAAAAAAAATTGCAGATATCCTGGATTTTGTAAATAAAAATGATAATTATCTTTTAACTGCACATGTTAACGCAGATGGTGATGCCATTGCTTCTGTTTTGGCCTTCAGCCTTTTTCTGGACCGGCTTAATAAAACCTATTCAATCATTTTACATGATCAAAAGATTGAGGAAAAATATAGATATCTAAAAAACTGGGAAAAAATCATTTCTTTTAATGAATCGGATCTTTCGAGTTATAAGAATAAAATAAATGTTGCGTTAATTTTTGATTCACCTGGGGATCGAAGGATTGGTGATGTAGCTAGCATTGTTGATAAAAAAAATGGAAATATAAAAATTGATCATCACCCATCGGAGACAGATTACAGCGCGCTTGATTGGGTAGACACATCCGCTTCTTCAGTTGCATCGATGGTTTTTGAAATTATTAATGCCAGCGATATTGATATTGACAAAAATATGGCAGAGGCTATTTATACAGGTATTGTTTATGATACAGGCCGGCTTTCTTTTTCAAATACCCGTACAAAAGATCTGGAAATCTGTGCCAATATGGTCGACCTTGGTGTTGAGCCTGGCAAAATTACAAATAATTTATTTTTTGATAACAGCGCCCATTCTTTAAAAGTTATTGGAATAGGGCTGAGTAATATTACTCAATTTTGTGATGGTAGGGTTTCACTTATTCCTCTGTTTGAAAAAGATATGGAAAATGTAGATCCCGGTGATATTGAAGTTTTGGCTAACCACAGTGTTTCTGTTAGAAATACGGAGGTTGGAGTTTTTGTACGTGAAAGGGAGCCTGGTTTTTTTAAATTAAGTTTGCGTTCCAAGGAGTATGTTGATGTTAGTAAAATTGCCGGCCAGCTTGATGGAGGTGGTCACAAACGCGCCTCGGGCTGCCGTTTTACAGGCAGTTATGATGAGCTGATTAAAAAACTAATCCCGATTATTGAAAAAGAACTTTGAGATTGTTGAACCGCTTCTGTGAAATCCCGATGCCTTCAAACGGGAAAATATTGAAAATTTAAAGATTGTAAACTTTGAAATAGCCAAAATTTATTAGCTCAAGTTTTTTTAATGTATGATAATCCTTCTATTGCTTTCCCTTCTTTTCTCAATTATTTATTCCGTACCATCTGGTACATATACAATGCCCCAAAGCGTACTAATCTAATAATAAATTTTAATCTAATTTAATTACACTTTCCTTAAGTTGTTGAAAATAAAGACTTTATTCTTTTTCTCAAAATTTTGGCACGCTGTATGTATTAATGCGGATCAACTAACTAAATAATGCAGGTTCCAAATCCAACGGGCCCGGAAATGAGAACATGCAAAAATTGATCAGGAGAAAGTCATGAAGAACATAAACTTAATTTTTAGCGCATTAATCTTTCTATTCATTTATTCATGCAGTGAAAATGGTACAGAGTCAGACAATATATCAGAATCTGAAGAACAGGCAGCAATCCAACAGGTATTGGATGCAGATGATTTAATTTATGAAGAAGTTGGTGATGGTGATGAAGATTCTTATGGTGTAGATGATCCAAGCTGGCTTGGCGGTGGTTTTGCCAAAGATGGTGTTCGTGCACGTTTTGGTCGCAGAATTAGCGGACGAGAAGGCAATGTTGAAATTATTCTGACATCTGATACAACTGCAACAGCATATATCTCACGCCAGTTTAAAGGAAAATTTGTCTCTCTAACCGGTGCTCAAACAAGTGATACAAGCTGGTCACTAAATCGTTTTGAAAAGCCGCTGGCACACAACGTTGAACGAGTAGTCAATCTTAAAAAATACCGCGATGATGCAGAGATTGACCGTCGTAATTGGAAGATTGAAAGCATATCTATGGCTGATGGCAAATCTGACCCAACAACGGTTTCAATTGTTGAACTTATTATTTATGCAGAAGGACAGGATAGTGTTGTAATTACGAACCCGACAGCATACTTCCAGAATGGTCTTAATATGTTTACTTTCCCACGTTTTACAGAAGTGACTGTAAAAGTTATTGTTGAAAACACAACAGCCAATGCAATCGAATGGCCTTCAGGATCGGGCTCCACGGAGAATGTCCGGTTGCATTATGGCCGTAACCGCCAAGGACACCGCGCAATTAAAAAGTTTGAATATATGGGTGAGCGCAGTGGTTACCAGGTTTACCAGGGAACATGGACTATCCAGCAGTTTAGAGGAATCCATCATGCTATAATTGATGTTATTGATAACGGCACTATTCTTAATGATGACGAAGTTGCTTATCCTTATAGCTCAGCAACCTGGGGAACACCATACGTAGTAACGCCCTTCTAGGGTAATTGGGAAAAATGGCCTGCCTGCGGGCGGGCTGTTTTTGTAATTTAGAAAGTTGATTGTAAAAATAATTAGATTTAAACTTAATCGATCAGAAAAACAGAATAAAAATGAAACGCTCATTAATAACACTTTCCATACTGCTCATATCTTTAAATTATCTTTTTGCTCAATCTTCGGATATTGATGCAAACAGGGTAAGACAGAATATTCGTGCCCTGGAAAGGAAAATTGAACAGATAGCTATTCTTTCAGAGCGTTATCAAAATGATCGTGCGCAATTATTAATAAACAAATCAAAAGATGAATTTTTACTTGCTCAAAATTTATTAGCGGAATGGGCTAAATTATCCAGACCACGTCCTGCTCAAAAATTGATTGAAGCCAGGGCTCATTATATTCTCTCAAATAGCCTCGCCGATCAAGCATCTCGCTTACTTTTATTTAAGCCTGCGGCGGATCTTAAAACAGAACTGGAAAGATTAATTATACGTGCAGAGTCTGTTGTTCATAACAAGAATACCAATGAGATTCGTTATTTTTTAAACAAAGCACGTACATTTCATCAGGAATCATTAAATGCATTTAGAAAAAGCAGTTATTTAAAAGGCCATGAATATTTAAAAATTGCTATTTACTTTGCAGAGAAAACTATTTCACTGGCAACTTCAAACCAGGATGACACAAATCATTTAAAAAAGCTTGAAGAACAAAGAAATAATATTCTGGTTTTATTGAACCAGGTCTCCAATTCGATTAGTGATAATCCTGTTTTAAGCGAACTTTATCAGAATGCCCAGAACTATATCAAACGTGCCTTAACCGCTTATAATAATGGGAATTTAAACGGTGCTTATTCGCATCTTCAAATTGCAGAGCGTCTGGTTTACCGAATAATTGACCTGTCTGAAAATAGTAATAATTCCAGTGAAGACCGTATAAAGGATGATTTTCAATCTCTTGGAAGGTATCTGAATTCTGTTCGCAATGAATTGGAAAGCCAGGGACAAAGCAGCAAATTACTTGACCGCGCAGACAAGATATATTCTGAAGCAGGCAAAAACATTTCCCGTGGGCAATTTGAAAAGGCAGCAGGAAACCTTAAGCTTTCACAGAGGATGGGAATGCGTGCCTTCAATAAAATATCATCAGATCGTCAACCCGGCCAAGAAAACCTGCAAAATCGTATCAAGGAAATTCAACGTTTAACAAAACTGCAAGAAAATAGAATTGCAGAAAATGAAACCAACTCTTTAAAATCTTTACACAACCAGGCCGTAAAATTTCTCAACCAGGCAGAACAAGCCTTTATAAATAAAAAATACAGACAAGCTTCGTATTTATTAAACCTAAGCTTACGTGTATTGAACAGAACTGAAAAACTGATTGGGAGTATTCAAACAGCCCAAATTTCACCTAAGAAAATTGAAGATGATTTAATACGAATTGAGCAAATATTTACACGCTTGACTAATAATCCCTCTTTGCAGGATCAGGAAAAGGTAAAGGTTAATTATCTCTCTGAACTACTCAAGAAAGCCCGTCAGGAATATCAAAGCAATAACCTGGCTTTCACGCGTGAAATTCTTTTTATCATCCAGCATCAACTGAGTACAATGCTCAAAAACTAAACTTTAATGGATTGGAAATTGAACGGATTTCGGCTTCATGAATAATCCTTTAATTACATATTGTGTTTTGCTTTTTGCAATTTGTGGTAAACTTTTTGCTCAGGAAACTGAACAAGGGGAATACGAGCTTTTAGCAATGGAAATAGATATGTTGGGATCCTACTCAACTTTTTCTCAAAACACAAATGCATTAATTGACTCTGCCAAAGAATACGCCCTAAAAGGTGATTATGATTTTGCCATTGTTTATTTAGAAGAAGCTAAAAGTAGCATTACTACCCCAGAAAATGTAAACAAGCCAAATGAAATTTCACATTCAAAGAAAATATTCTTTTTTAATCTGCAAACAGGGATTGATTACAACCGCCAGGAATTTGAGCTGGGTTTTGAACAAAGCGACAGTGTTTTACTTGATGAATTAAGTAAACCGTTTGTTGGATTTGACCTTAGGTACTTAAGTGATGATCATACTTTCCAATTGGAAAACAATCTGAGATATGATAAGGAAAACCTGCAAAATGAACTGTTTTTACAAAATGAGTTTAAGAATAGCTCACTTTCTTTTACCCCAAAACTCGGGATAGTTTTTGATAAAAATTTTTCTTACTCAACCCTTGGGTATCTTGAAGTATTTACTGATTTGGGTATTAAAAGTGCTGATATAAATTCTAGTTGGTATTGGAGTATTAAAAACCTGGTAAGGTACAAAAGGTTTGAACAGTCTACAGAGACAATTCCCAATTTTATACGTAACACTTTTACAGCTTACCTGGTTAAGAGTTATAATTTTAATAAAAACTTACAGTTTGATTATAACTTTGATCTTAATGAAAGCATTAAATATTTAAATAATGATTTTAGTGAACATGATGCAGGGATTAGTTATCAGGACCAATTTTTTAAGCGCCTTAAATTCCGTGGTTCAATACGATCCAGAATAAATGAATTTAACTATTTAGTGCAGGATGAACTACGTGACAGTTCATTTACAAACAGATCGCAAACATATTCTGTTAATCCAAGTTTAAAATATGAATTAAATCCTCTTTTCAGCATCGATTTAAAATATAAAGTCGATTTTAAAAAATTTGATATTAAAACTGAACAGGAGCCGGATTACGTATTTCAATTTATAAATCCTGCTTTAATTACGCACTTAAATGATAATGTCAGCATAAAACTTGGGTATGTCTTCGAAAAAAAATCTCATAAAACTTCTGCATTGCTTGAGGAGCAATATATAAAAGATCAAAACTATAGTTCGCAAGGCATAGCAACAGGTTTAGATTATGCTTCAGTTTCAGGAATTATTATTTCCTTAAATGCTGAGTATATGCTACGCCGTTATCCAAATGTACAGGAAGATGTAACCTTTAGTATTTATTCAAACAGAAATATTTTAAACTTCCTCTTTTTTGCGCAAGTGCCCATAAATGAAAACATCTCAATAAACGCCATCGGCTCTTATGATAATGACAAAGATATTGACAGTGATTTTAACGATTCAATTTCATCATTTTATACGTTTGAGCTTACATATTCATTTTAATATCATCTAAATACACTTTCATGAAACATTCGGAAACTGTTTAAGTATTAGTATCATATTAATACAAATCTAAATAATGCCGAATAACTAATTATCACCTTGCTTTTATACATTAGTTCAGGTAAATTTGGGGCATTAAATTTCTGCATAGAAATATCATATTTCCCCCAAATCTTAAAGAGTATTTATAGAATCAATTCAAAATTTTAACTTTTCGTTTCAAAAATAAAACAATTTTAAACATATATTAAGGCAGGTTTTTCTGTTTTAATTTGGAGTAGTAATGGAACAGCATTTACATCTTTTATCCGTATACCTGAAAAAATGGTCTTATGGAGAAAACAAACTTACACTAAACTTTTCTTTTTGCCTTGGAGATAAATATCATAGAAAACACCGTGATTTAAAGATAGCCAAGGCGACAAATATGGTTAATGAAATTTTATCACAGGTAATAAAAGAAGCAAAGTCTGAAAAAGGCAGTACTATTAAAGTGGTTAATGAAGGCGAAGCAAAAAAGCAGCTTAATGCTTTTTTTATGAAGATAGGCAAAGAGTTTAATCAAAATAAAAAAAGCCGTGGTAAGTCCAGAATGATTTCATCGCGAAGCATAGATTTTTACTATAAAGATAGTGAGTATGAATTGCTCACAGATGAGATAAAGTTTTTTGTTCATTTAAACCGTGGTCTAAATAAAATGAATGGTGATTTGTGGGCCAATGCAATTTCTGACTTTAAACAGGCTTTAAAAATTAAACCTGAGGATGTAATTGTCAATAAACATTTAGCAAGTGCTTATAACAAATTAGGTCAGTTTTCTGATGCAGTTACACCATTAAAAATTTATGTGGATTCTGAACATAGTGCAGAAAGTTTGAACACATTGGCCACAGCCTATATAAATCTTGAAGAGTTTGACAAGGCTGACAAAATTTACAAACAGATATCTGAAGAATTTGATGACCAGACAATGGCTCTTTTTGGCAGAGCACAAATCGCATATAAGCAGGGATTGAATTATCTGGAATACCTGGATGAAATATATAAAACTAATTCGACCTGGTTGGTTGAAAAACTAAAAACCAATTGGGAGTACAAACTGGCCAATGAAGACTTGCAAACTACCTGGAACGCATCAACAGCTGCTCGTTATCTTGGCTTTGAGCGGCCATTCGATCTAACAAAAAAAGCATTTAATCATGAAATCCCTTGTTATTTTAATGCCGATAAAGGCACAATACGTTTTGTAAAAGAAGAGATTGATTGCTGGATTGAACTTCGCAATAAGTATAATTTGGATGGATCCAAATATAAAGTTTTTGTAAATAAACTAACTGCGGAAGAAAAAAAGCTTACCTCTAAAAAGAAGCAGGGTGTAAAAGTAGCATCATAATATTTTAAATATCCACAAACCTTTCCTTTATAAATGAATAATCAGTATCCGGTTAAGAAAAACCAGGTATATCCATTGGATGTTACCTCTTTGGCTTTTGGCGGGCAGGGTGTTGCCCGAATTGACGACTATGTTGTTTTTATTAAACGTGCATTGCCGGGCGATAATGTTAATGCCAGGATAACAAAAAGAAAAAAAAGTTATGCTGAGGCGAGGATTGTTTCGTTTAACAAAAAATCCGATCAAAGGATTGACCCGCAATGTAAATTTTTTGATTCTTGCGGTGGTTGCACCTGGCAAAATTTAATCTATAAAGACCAGTTGGCCTATAAAACGCAAATCGTTTCAGACTCAGTGAGCAGAATATCCGGTTTGAAGGAAACCACTGTAAAACCGATTATCCCCTCAGAAAGTTTTTTTCATTATCGCAACAAAATGGAATTTTCTTTTGCTGAAAAAAAGTGGCTTACTTTTGAAGAATTGGAGAATAAATCCATTTCAAAAGATTTTGCTTTAGGGCTTCATGTCCCGGGCACTTTTGATAAAATTGTACATATTGATAAATGCCTTTTGCAAAGTAATGAAGCATCTGGAATTCTTGATTTTGTATCAAAATATTCGCAGGAAAATAATTTAACACCTTATGGAATTCGCTCCCATGAGGGTTTACTTCGTTTTCTTGTCATTCGTCAAAGCCATTATAACAAAGAGATAATGGTTAATATTGTTACTGCTTATAAGGACAAGAAAATACAGGAACTGGCTGATGAGCTATTGGATCGTTTTGAAAATATTGCCGGAATTGTAAACAATATAAATTCTCGCAAAGCGCAGATTGCAGTTGGGGAAGAAGAAATATTATTAGCCGGAAAAGATTGGATTGAAGATAAAATTGGGCCTTTTGTTTTTAGAATTTCTGCAAATTCATTTTTCCAGACCAATACGGCACAGGCCGAACTTTTATATGAAACTGCAATAAATTTTGCAGACATAAACCCGGATGAAACTGTATGGGATTTATATTCCGGAACTGGGACGATTAGCCTTTTTTTGGCGCAGAAAGCTAAAAATGTCATAGGGTTTGAAATTACCCAAAGCTCGGTGGAAAATGCTTTTGAAAATGCGGAAAAATATAATGTAAAAAATGTGGATTTTGTTGCCGGCGATGTAATCAACAATATGGAAACATCGCAGGAGAAAGTTGATGTAATTGTAACCGATCCACCACGTGCAGGAATGCATGAAAAGGTAGTACTGTCAATTTTAAAAATCGCTCCAAAAAAAATAGTATACGTATCTTGCAACCCAACAACAATGGCCAGGGATTTAAAATTACTGGAAGAAAAATATACGGTTGATATTATTCAACCGGTTGATATGTTTCCACAAACCTACCATATTGAATGTGTAACCAGGCTTAGTTTAAAAAATAACAAATGACAAAATTCAAATTATAAATAAATTGCAATTATCAAAGTCCAAAATTAAAAAGTAAAGCATTACAAAACTGTTTGGTAATTTGGTAGTTTGGTTTTGCATTTTGTGATTTATATGTTTTTTGATATTGTATATTTTGATTTTAGGACACTATGCGCAGGAAATTAGAATTCGAAGAAATTTTTAAGGACAGGCCCTCGGTTGATGATTTAAAAAATCTTGAGCGAAAACCGATTATTGCCTTGATTGACAATATCAGAAGTATGCACAACGTTGGCAGTATTTTTCGTTCAAGTGATGGGGCGCGAATAGAAAAACTTCTTTTATCCGGATTTACACCATCGCCGCCAAGACCAGAAATTTCTAAAACGGCTTTGGGCGCGACCGATTCCGTACCATGGGCTTATGTTGATGATTCTGTTTCAAAAATTGAAGAGCTGAAAAAAGCCGGCTATACGATCTACGTGGTTGAACAGACCAGTGATAGTACCGTTTACAGCGATGTTCAGTTTAAATTTCCCTTATGCTTTATTGTGGGTAACGAGGTAGATGGTGTCTCGGATTCGCTGGTACAATTGGCTGACCATGCCATTGAACTCCCCATGCTGGGGTTAAAACATTCCTTAAATGTTTCTGTTGCATATGGAATAGTACTTTATAATATCCTTTCTAAGTCTTTGTAAACTTGTAGCTTAGACTTGACTAACTTTATCATTCCTTCTAAATTGCTTTTGATTAATTCTATCGGGTTATGAGGTGGTATAATGTCACAATATTCTGTGGTAATATTAGATACAGATGATAGCAGAACCGACTACTTTGAAAGCATGTTCAAAAAAGATGATCATGTTGTAAGTATTTATGGTAGCATTGGTTCTATAATCCAACATGCTGAAAACTCAGATAAAGTTGCCTTTCTTGTTGAGTACAATACACTAACCGCTGAAAACCGCCTCGATGTAATTAAGTTTTTTAAAGACTATTCCCGGCAAAATGTTTTTATGTTTAATGTGCCGGATAATGCCAATAAACGTCTCGCTTTTTACGAATTAGGTGCAAAACGTGTTTTTGATACATCTCATCCGCTTGATGAAATTTATTACGCTTTGATTTGGCCGATTAAAAACATGGTATCAGATTCAAATAAAAACCTGCTGATATCATCCGGGCAACTGGAAGATGTTTCTCTTAAAAGCTTAATAAACAATCTTGCCAGAGAAGAGCGAAGCGGTATTTTGAAAATTGTCACTGAAAATAATAGTGGCAAAGTCTATTTTCGGGATGGCTATATCACCCATGCACAAGTTGGTTTGCATGTTGGGGAAAAAGCTGTATTACATATGCTTTTCTGGCATACGGGTGAATTTATCTTTAATGCAACAACTTCCTTTAATGATACAGTTAGTGTCAGCTTAAGTATTGTAACACTTTTAATAATTGCGGAAGATTTACGCAAAAGCTATTTACAGAATCTGCAAGAAATCGGATCCCAAAAAGCCATAGTTCAGGTTACATATTCGGGAGACTTGAATAGCAGTTCTATAGAAATAAACAATGGGTTTAAAGATGCAATTATCCGTCCTGCAATTTTAAGTGTAATATTGGAAAACCAGTTTTATACCTGCTATGAAACGGCACAAAAATTAATTGAACTAAAAAACTATGGGTTTCTTTCAGTAACTGATGCTGAGGCAACAGTAATTGAAAAGAAAAAAGAAAAAGATAACCAGGAAATTCCATTAGGGACTTTTTCTCTTTTAGACAATGATGAAACATTAGAGCTTTGCCACAATGTTTCTCTGGAAAAATTACAATCTGGTAAAATACTTATTATTTCAACATTGGGAAAAAGCAGCTATCACGCCCTGCAATCAATTGTTCAAAATGGAAGTGATATCCATAAAAGAAATAATACACACGTTTGCCGGGTTGAAGTTTTAACCCAGACAGATATTTCATTTTACAGCCTGACAATGGATGAAACAGTCCTGGAATCGGTAGGGAAAATATCTGATGAATTTACTGCAATTGCATTTCTTGTTGATGTACAGAAAACAGATGTATTTGAATATACAAGCTATGTTATGCATGGATTGATTAAAAATGAACAAACCCTCTGGGCACCTTTTGCAATTAATTCAACAGAAGAAATGGATCTTGAGCAATTAAAATCTACACTCAATATTCCGGAGCATATTCCTTTTATTGCCAGTGATCCTACCAGGGAAGAAGATGTAAAGCAAATTTTGCTTAGTCTAAAAAAATATATTGCTCCGCAACCTGAAGAGCCGGATGTTGAAGTTGATCAGGATGAAGAATTATGAAAGAAGTGTTCATTGTAAGTGAAAGTGAAGATATTTTTTCAATGTTTTCCGGTGCGTTATCTTATCTTCCGGTTCATTTCTCATGGGTCGGGGATATGGATGTTGCAGAAAAGCAATTCCGAAATGAGAAACCGGATTTTGTTTTTTTTGCCGTTAATAAACTAACTCTTCTTCATAACTGGGTTGCCCGTTATAAATCATTCAAACTAAAGACTCCCTTTTTATGTTTTATTTCCAAAATTGGTTGGGAAAAGCGTGAACTGCTTTGGATGGCAGGTGCTGCTGAAGTGATTGAATTGCCAAAATTAAATAAAGAATTCAGGCAAATTGTTGAGTCAATTCTTGTTTCTTCAACCGAGGAAAACGCAGATAGCGGATTGAGTGGCAGTTTAAGTTTGATGAATGTGATAAACCTGATTCAAACATTTCAGGATGGCAAAAAGAATGGTATTATAGAATTGATAAGTAAAAACAGGGTGGGACAATTACAGTTTTACAAAGGTAAACTTGTAAACGCTCAGTTTAAATCACAAAAACCACTGGATGCGGTTTTAGCGATGTCTTTATGGCGTGAAGGCGTTTATACCATTTCATTGGACAAAACGCGTCATGCGCATAAGTTAAAACTTGAAAATGAAGAGATAATTAAGGAATGCCAAAATCATATTCTTGCCAGGGAAAAGTTGTTAAATTCTTTGCCGGATAGAGAAGTGGTATTTTATGCTTCACCACTGCTGGATTATGAAAAAATAAGTGCAGCCGATAGGAAAAGCCTACTGTTTTTTAAATTTGGAAAATCTTTAAATGGATTTTTAGAGAAAAATTCTGAAGGCTCGTTGGAGTTTTTAAAAGGAATTGATAACTGGGTTGAAAATGGCTCATTGATTGAAAAAGAAGAATATCAAAAACAGCAACTGAAAATTAAAGAACAGAAAAACCAATCCGGTGTAAAGAAAATTATTGACAAAATATTTTCTAAAAAAGTTACAGATGAAGAACAATCATCTAAAACTCAAAAAACAGTAAAAAATATTATCAAAGAAAACTCGCATAAAAAGTCGCACCTATTTGACCGCTATGAAGTTTTGGCTGAATTTGGCCGGATATTGGAGAATTAAAATTGAAGGAAGATAAAACTGTTTTAGAAATTCCCGTATTTGGAGCCTTCGATCAATATTTTGATCAATTTATGGAAACCAATAACAATGTAAATGAAAAAAAATACCACGATTTTGTTCTTAAAGAATATGCAGCTGATGATTCTCACATTGTATATTTCTATTTTATGGATTATATCCCGGAAACCGGTAGTGCTTCACTAATCGATCAAATTATACCCAAAGCCCCGTTTTCATTTTTCCTGGTTGATTCTAAGGAAGGCCTTCAGGAAGAGGCGACGCGTAATTTAATAGTAAATTATTGCGATAAATATTCAACACCTGTTTTTTTGATTGTCAAAAAAGACCCGCTTGAGTTTTATACAAATATTGTGAAAGATTCTTTGGTGGAAGAAAACAGTTTAGAACTAATCTTAATTGAAAATGATTCTGAAAATGTACAGAAAACAGCAATTGTTGAGGCGATTAAAAAAGTAACGCCTGTTAATATTTAGAAAGGATTCTATACGATGGGTTTTCAAACCGACGCGATTCATGCCGGACAAACAGCAGAGCCGGTAACCGGCGCAATTATGACACCGATATTTCAAACCTCAACGTATGTGCAGGAAGAGATTGGAAAACATAAAGGGTTTGAGTATTCCCGTACACAAAACCCAACAAGGCATGCCATGGAAGAAAATATTGCTGTCCTTGAAAGCGGAAAATATGGGATCGCTTTTTCATCCGGTTTGGCTGCAATTTCATCCATAATTGAAATGTTGGAACAAGGTGATCATGTAATCTGTACCGATAATGTTTATGGTGGAACTTTCCGGGTGTTTGATACAGTCTTTAAAAAGTTTGGTTTAGATTTCAGTTTCGTAGATACTTCAAATTTTGCACTTATTGAACAGGCATGCACAGAAAAAACAAAACTGATTTTTGTCGAAACTCCAACCAACCCAATGCTAACTTTAACTTCCCTGAAAAAGTTAGCAGATTATGGTAAAAAACAGAATATTTTAACTGTTGTAGACAACACATTTATGAGCCCATACTTTCAAAAACCTTTGGAATTTGGGATTGATCTTGTCGTGCACAGTACAACAAAATATTTAAATGGGCACAGCGATGTTGTTGGTGGTATTGTTTTAACAGCAAATAAAGAGTTGTCTGATAAGCTTCATTATATCCAAAATGCAGTAGGTGCAGTGCCTGGCCCAATGGATTGTTTTTTAGTTCTTAGAGCAACAAAAACACTGGCTTTAAGAATGCGTGAACATGAAAAAAATAGCATTGCACTGGCTAATTTTTTAAATGATCATCCAAAAGTGGAAAAAGTAATATATCCCGGTCTGGAAAGTCATCCACAACACGAATTGGCAAAAGAACAAATGAGCGGCTTTGGTGGCATTATCAGTATTGAGCTAGGTAGCCTGGAAAATTCGCGTAAATTTGCTGAGTCACTAAAAATATTTGCCCTGGCTGAAAGCCTTGGTGGTGTAGAAAGCCTGGTGGATCATCCTGCAATTATGACTCATGCATCCGTTCCTCAGAATGAACGTGTAAAACTTGGTATAACTGACGGATTAATCCGTTTGTCTGTTGGTGTTGAAGACGAGGAAGATCTGATAGAAGATGTAAGGCAGGCACTGGGAAATATATAAAAACAATTGGTTATTCTATTTTGGAGTGATCAATTTCTGTAATAATCCCCCGAAATAAAATCCACTCAACTTTAATTTTTTTATAGAGTTAGATTAAGAAAACATAAATTAAAATAGACTTTTGATCAAAATGTGATCCAGGTTGTATGATTTCCCTTTAGTATTTCATTATTATTTTATGTGATGAAAAAGGAACCGAGAATCTTAATGTAATATTTAACAGTTTAGGCATTATGAAAAAGTTATATTTATACTTTATAACAATAATTCTATTCTCGATAAGTTGGTATCCGGCAGATGATACTGGCTTTTCATCGTATATTTTGCCTCGAATGTTAAAAGTTGTTGCAGATGCTGATAGTGCTTATGATGTAAAGGATTATTCATTAGCAACGAAATATTTCAGTGAACTTAATGATGAATCTGCAAAAAACTTATCGAACTCCTCTCGCTTCAAATTTGCATATGCTCAATATAGAAATGGTGATTGGGCAAAAAGTAACGAAAATTTTGATTTTCTCTACCAAAAGTCAAAAAACTATTTACCTCAATATAGATCCTTTTTTAAAATAAAAAATCTCTGGCATTTAAACAGACTGGAAGCTTCCGCTCAAGCAGAGAAGTACATCAAAACATATAAAAAATCAGCCCTTTCAGATTCTCTTCTTTTACCGCTGGCTGATTACCTTTTTGAAAACAAGCGCTTTACCAAGGCCAGAAAATACTATCAATTGTTTAAAAAGCGGAAGGTTGATAAAAATAAAATAGCCTATAGCGCAATCCAGGCATCATTATGTTTGTATCATTCAAAAAAACGTTCGATTGCAAAAGATGAATTTATTCAGGTTTTGAGAAAATATCCTTCAAGCTCGGAAACGTTCAGGTTTGTGCAGTGGCTCCGTCAGGAAGAAGAAAAGTTTTCTGAAGAGCACTTTTTTAAAATTGCGGATGTTTATTATAAAAATAAAAATTATTCACCATTAAAAAGTTTACTTGAAGAATACATAAAAGGTGAGAATGACAAAGATCTCAAGGAAAAGGCACGCTTCAATTTAATTAAACTTTATTTTGCAAAAAAACAATACAGTACTGCGCTTTATGGTTTTAATAATTTGCTTGAACACTTGAATAATAAAAGTCTTGAGCCAAGAATTCGTCTTTACATTGCGCGGATACATTTATATAAAGGTCAAAAACAAAAAGCAATTACAGCCTATTTGGATTATGCGTCTCGGTTTCCAAGGAGAAGAATTGCTCCTGAAGCTGCCTGGAAAGCTGCATGGATTAGCGAGGAAATGAAGAACCTGCCAAGAGCGATGGAATTATATAAACTTGTCAGGAAAAAATGGCCTGGCAATAAACTGGCACGAGAGGCGTACTTCCGGGAAGGATTTACTTCTTTTCGTTTGGGAAATGTGCATAAGGCAGAGTCAATTTTTAATTCTATCCGCTATAAAAGATGGCCGGATGTCGATAAAAATCGGGCTAAATTTTGGGTCGCACTTTGCCGGGATATGCAAAATGATTCGCTAGCTGCCCGGAGTTTAAGAAAAGAATTGGCTGAGAATTTATGGGATGATTATTATACAATGAAGAGCTATCTGATGCATAAGTCAGATTTTGACAGCACAATAGGCATTTTGTCAAAATTTGAAGATAGCTCACAAAATCTTTCATACTATGCTGCTACCGGTTTAATAAAAAATTTTGAAGAAGCTTTTGAAGTAAAAGATGTGTTAGGTGAAAAGTATGCATTTGCAGCCCTTGAAGATATCAAGCTTTCAGCTAAATCTCAGGATGAGTGGATTGCACTGGCTGAGATTTACAAAAAATTGAAAGCATACAGCAAGGCTTTTAAAGCCTATGATTATATCAACTGGAAATTCTTCTCGGACAAACCTTTTATTGACAAAGCATTTATTTTAAAAGAACGATTTCCATATTATTATGATTCATATGTCCACAAGTATGCA
The DNA here is from genome assembly GCA_013112635.1 of Calditrichota bacterium. Classification (NCBI taxonomy): domain Bacteria; kingdom Pseudomonadati; phylum Calditrichota; species Calditrichota bacterium. The sequence continues at coordinate 395,986 of JABFGF010000005.1, forward strand.
CGTAATTCCAAAATTGAACCGGAATTGATTTTAGCCTTGATGAAGCAGGAAAGTATTTTTGATTTTAATGCTCATTCCTGGGCTAATGCGTATGGTTTAATGCAACTTATTCCGGCTACGGCAAGGGAAATGGCCAACCTTAAAAATGTAGACTTAAAGGAAATTAACCAGCTTTTTGATCCTGAACTGAATATTAAACTTGGGACGCATTATCTAAAACAATTGTCGAAACGGTTTAAAGGAAAAAAAGAATGGGTTTTGGCTGCTTATAACGCCGGGCCTCACCGGGTTAAACGCTGGAAAAAGCTTCCGGGGTCAGATCAGATAGATGTATTTATAGAAAATGTTGAATACAGCCAGACAAGAGATTATGTACGAAAAGTTATGAAAAATTATTGGGCCTATAAACTGCTTCAAAATAATTTTCAGCTAGAAAACAGTGATCTGCTTTTAGGATTACAATAAAATTACAAGATGTAACCTGCTTCACATATTTTTATAAAATTCTTTCCTATCTTTAAATTCATCAACAAAAAATATATCTAAAATGAACTATCTGTTTGGTACTTCCGGTTTTAGTTACGATGACTGGAAAGGAAATTTCTATCCGGAAAATATTAAAAAGAATGAGATGCTTTCTTTTTATAGTGGAATATTCAAAGTAGTAGAAATTAACGTTACTTATTATACAATACCTTCAGCAGCGTCTTTTGAAAAAATGGCAGCTAAAACAGAAGACCAGTTTGAATTTATAGTAAAAGTTCACCAGGAAACGACACACCGGCGTAAAGAAAATGAAGCATCAATAAATTTGTTGGTGGAGGCATTAAGACCGTTATCGGAGCAAAAAAAACTTGCCGGGTTATTAGCACAGTTTCCATACTCTTTTCCAAATTCAGAGATAAATAGAAAGTACCTAAGAAAAACAAAAGATTTTATTAAAAATATTCCCTTATTTGTGGAGTTTCGAAATGCCAGCTGGAATAAATCGGCAGTAAAAGAGTTTTTATTTACAAACAACATTGGTTATGTAAATGTAGATGAACCTAATCTAAAAGGTTTGCTTCCCCAACAGGATTGGCTTACCTCAGATTTAGGTTATGTAAGATTTCATGGAAGAAATGAAAAAAAATGGTGGGATGGTAAAGGAAGTGAACGATATGAGTATAATTATAATCAAGACCAGTTAAAGGAATGGCTTATCCGGATAAGTGAGATATTAAAAAAATCATATAAATCTTATATATTTTTCAATAATCACCCCAAAGGAAATGCGCCGGCAAATGCCCAGTCTTTACAGAAATTGGTTAAACAATATATTCATAAATAGCTATCTTTGATTTGCCTTAACCCACTATGTCAATTAAATTTAAGCCATATATTTACCTAACTCGTAAATCTCATTTTTATTTAAATTCAATTTCAGGGTTTTTGGAGGCCGGATGAAAACCAAAATAATGGTTGTCGAAGATGAACATGAAACGCTCGAAATGATGACCGAAGTGTTTAGCAGTAAAGGCTATGATGTGGAAAAAGCTGCTAATGGAATCGAAGCACTTAGAAAGATTAAAACTCAAGAACCTGATATTATCCTTTCCGATATAAATATGCCAGGTATGGATGGAATGGAGCTGCTAAAGAATATATCAAAGGATTATTCTCATATTCCGGTAATAATGGTTACAGCTTATGGTACAATTGATAATGCTGTAGAAGCCATGAAAATGGGAGCCAAAGATTATATTACCAAACCTCTCCGATTTGATGAGCTACACACAAAAGTAGAACGAATCTCTCAACTGAGTTCATTAATAAAAGAAAATGAATTTTTACTTAATAAGCTTCAACAAAAGTATGATTTCACAAATATCATTGGCAAAGCAGACAAAATTAAACAATTGTTTGAACTGGTTCAGGATGTTGCTTCTACAAATACAACAGTATTAGTAAGAGGAGAAAGTGGAACAGGTAAAGAATTAATTGCCAATGCCATTCATTACAACAGTTCCCGAATGAAGAGACCTTTTGTTAAAGTGAATTGTGGCGTCCTTGCAGAAAGCCTTTTGGAAAGTGAACTTTTTGGCCATGTACGCGGCGCATTTACCGGCGCAATTAAAGATAAGGTAGGCAGATTTGAACTCGCTCATGGCGGTACTCTCTTTTTAGATGAAATTGGTGATATATCTTTGAATATGCAGTTGAAATTGTTGCGTGTACTTCAGGAAGGTGAATTTGAACGGGTTGGTGGTACAGAGACTATAAAAGTTGATGTACGTATTTTAGCCGCAACAAATAAAAATCTTGAAGAAGCAATGGAAAAAGGTACTTTTAGGAATGATTTATATTATCGTTTAAATGTTATTCCAATCCTGGTACCACCATTACGTGAAAGAAATGATGATATTCAATATCTGGTACATCACTTTATTGAGAAGTTTAATAAAATATATGGTAAAAATATTCGCGATATTGACCCCAAAGCGATGCTTATTTTAAAGAATTATGATTATCCGGGAAATATTCGTGAATTAGAAAATTTAATTGAACGTCTGGTAGTGCTTAACAAAAATTCAACAGGGGTTATTGTTGCTGCAGATCTGCCTCCAATCTTGCCCACTGCAGATTATTCCAACGGGGATGATACAGTAAACGGACTCGTTAAAGCTGTTGAGGATTATGAAAAGAAACTAATTCTGAAGGCTTTATCTGAGAACAGCAATAACAAAGTTCAAACCGCAAAAATGCTTCAGGTAAATCGCAGTACGTTTATGTCAAAACTGAAAAAATATAATATAAATTAAAAAAGGGGCTTATTAAGCCCCTTTTTTTTCACCTTCCTTAATCATTTCCCCCAAAAACTATTTATAGTTAGTATCAAATGATACCTTAATGAATTTTGTGTATTTTAAACCAAAATCTAAGGAGGTATCATTATGGATCAAAACCTTACCAAAAGGCTTCATTCCAAGTCTGTTAAAAACGCTATTGTTAATAATATTTCTCATGATTTCAACCTTACACCGATACTGGCTGAAGCTTACTTTAACCAGATTAAAAACTATTTCTTAGAACA